>JAICRN010000027.1 GCA_025937335.1 Microcoleus sp. TY_ISSM_2_bin.22 | reverse complement strand
CCTAAAGTCAATCGATTTTAGATTTTAGATTTTAGATTTCAGATTGAAGAAAGCGCTCCTACTGATAAATCCGGGGGCAAGTGATGAGGATGGGGAGCTTTTTTCTCGCTCCACGGATGAATCCGGGGTTCCCGGACTCAAGTGCTTGCGGTCATGTAAACTATTGCATTGATTTTTTCAATTGGCAGTCAAAAATAGTAAAGTAGTGACAAAACAAGCTCTATCAGAGTAGTCGGAAATAAAAATTGTCCGATCGGGCGCGAGCGGATTTTAGTTCTATATTCAGACTTCTGGATTCACGCTCCTGACTTCCTGGTAGAATTTTTAGTGTTTCTCAAACATTGGTCAATGGGATCGACACGCGCAAGAATTGCGATAGACGCTATGGGTGGGGATCATGCCCCCGCCGAAGTTGTAGCTGGAGCGCTTAAGGCACAAGAAGAATTAGGCGTAGAGATTTTGCTCGTGGGCGACCCGCAGCAAATAGAAGACTCGCTCCGGCAACAAGACGCGATCGGCCGCGTCTCTACAGGTCAGCTAGAAATCGTTCCTTCAGAAGGAGCGGTGGAAATGCACGAAGAACCTTTGAGTGCCCTCAAACGCAAGCCCAACGCTTCGATTAACGTAGCGATGAACTTGGTAAAGCAGCAGCAAGCTGATGCTGTGGTGTCCGCCGGTCACTCCGGCGCGGCAATGGCTGCTGCCCTGCTCAGGTTGGGGCGTCTCCCCGGAATCGATCGCCCTGCGATCGGTGCTGTTTTGCCGACAATGGTACCGGGTGGCTCTGTACTCATTCTCGATGTCGGCGCTAATGTGGACTGCCGCCCCAAATTTTTGGAGCAGTTCGCTCTTATGGGAACTATTTACAGCCAGTGCGTGCTCGGCGTCGCCGAACCTAAAATCGGCCTGCTCAACATAGGTGAAGAACCTTCTAAAGGCAACGACGCAGCGGTGCGAACTCACCAGTTATTGGTGGACAACCCGAACATTCCTTTTGTGGGCAATGCCGAAGGCCGCGACGTGCTGTCGGGGAACTTCGACGTGATTGTCTGCGACGGGTTTGTCGGTAACGTGTTGTTGAAGTTTGCCGAAGCGGTGGGCGAAGTTGTGGTGCAAGTGCTTAAGGAAGAATTGGCGGCCGGACTCAAAAATCAAATTAGCGCTCCCCTCCTGCAAGAAAGCCTCAAGGGGTTTAAGCAGCGGGTAGACCACGTTGAACACGGCGGCGGTTTGCTGTTGGGCGTGGCCGGAGTTTGCATTATCAGCCACGGTTCATCTCAAGCTGCCTCGATTTTTAATGCCATTCGTTTGGCGAAGGAGGCTATTGACAACCAAGTGCTGGAGCGAATTAGATCGTCCAATCGCCAAAGCGCTCTGGAACAAGAAGCTGTGAATTAGAGGCAGTAAGTAGGAATTAAAAATTAAAAATGTAAAATTAAAAATGTCAGCTTAAACCAACTGTTTTGCTTAAAAAAAGTAATTGCAGCCGTTTAAAAAATAATTTTAATTGGTAGTTTTTAATTTTTAATTTCTCGGTCGATCGCTCATAAATGGAGAGGAATGTTGCAGCAATCAGGGTTCGGCATTGCCGTCACGGGTAGCGGTTCTTGTACACCGCAGGTTTCGCTGGATAATAACGGTTTGAGTCAGATAGTAGAAACTTCTGACGAGTGGATAGGCGCGCGCACGGGCATTCGCTCCCGCAGGCTGGCGGACGATCGCATTTCTTTGTGCGATTTAGCGTCAGAGGCATCGCTTCAGGCGATCGCCATGGCAGGAATTTCGCCGACAGATATTGATTTGATTATTTTGGCGACTTCTAGTGCTGACGATTTGTTTGGCACTGCCAGTAAAATTCAATATCAGTTGGGCGCGACAAAAGCTGTGGCTTTTGATTTGACGGCAGCTTGTTCGGGCTTTATTTTTGGTTTAGTTACAGCCTCGCAGTTCATTCGGACAGGGGTTTATCAAAATGTTTTGCTGATCGGAGCAGATATTTTATCTCGCTGGGTGAATTGGTCGGATCGGGGTACTTGCATTCTATTTGGAGACGGTGCAGGTGCGGTGGTATTGCAAGCTTCAGAAGTCGATTCCTTTTTGGGATTTGAAATTCGCAGCGACGGCACGCAAAATTCGTCTCTCAATTTGGCTTACAAAGCCGAGTCAAAAGAATTAATCGAGGGCGTCAGCGTTGCAGTGGGGGGATTTCATCCCATCACAATGAACGGTCAAGAAATCTATCGCTTTGCCGTGAAAAAAGTGCCTGAAGTCATAGAAAAAGCTATGTTTCGGGCCAATATTAACACCGCAGAAATTGACTGGCTGCTGTTGCACCAAGCCAATCAGCGGATTCTCGATGCAGTTGCCCAAAGGCTAAAGATTCCCCCCGAAAAAGTAATCAGCAATTTGGCAAATTACGGCAATACCTCAGCGGCTTCAATTCCCCTTGCCTTAGACGAAGCCGTGCGTCTGGGTAAAGTTAAACCGGGCGATACGATTGCGGCGGCCGGTTTCGGTGCTGGTTTAACTTGGGGGGCGGCGATTTTTCAATGGGGAAGGTAATACCATTTTCGATTTTTGATTTTCGATTTTCGATTGGGAATTACTGAGGAACTATGGGTTTGGAGCTGTTAAAGCAGTTTCATTCTTTTTGGGAACTGGTATAATGTTTGGCGGCTTTAAACTTTGGCTAATGATTGTCGGGAGTGCTACCCTTGAAAAATACAAATCCTCGAACGCGCCATACATAGGGCAAGGTGCGCAGCCGTACACCCTCGGGACAGCAGTTCTTGACAAGCGCGCCCTGAGATTAAAAATCCTCTATTCTTCGATCGACTTTCCCCACCTTGAAGCTTGAAAATTTTGTTACTGCTATTAATTTAATAAAAGTAGCAAAAAAAAATATAAACTTCGTAAAAAGCGCAATTATTATGTTATAATTATGAGTCGCGAGTAGATAGTTCGTTAACCGATAGATAGCGGATACCAACCAGCGAACGAAAGAAGCGGGAAACAAAAAATTTTTGCAATCACCAATTAGCAACCACCAATTAGCAGATTACCGGAAAAATGACTAAAACAGCATGGGTATTTCCCGGACAAGGTTCCCAGGCGATCGGGATGGGTGCAGACTTATTAAACTTGCCAACAGCTAAAGCCAAATTTGAGCTAGCTAAAGAAATTTTAGGTTGGTCAGTCCCGGAAGTTTGCCAAAAAGAAGAAGCAAAACTATCTCGGACTCTCTACACTCAGCCTTGCTTGTTCGTAGTAGAAAGTATTTTGACCGACTTAATGCGAGAAAAAAGCGATCGACCAGCGGTCGTTGCCGGTCACAGTTTAGGAGAATACGTTGCCCTCTACGCAGCAGGCGTTTTTGACTTTGAAACCGGATTGCGCTTAGTCAAACGCCGCGCCGAACTCATGGACACTGCCTCCGGCGGGCAAATGGTGGCTTTGATCGGGTTCGACAGGCAGGAACTAGAACTGCAAATTCAATACAGCCGAGACGTAGTGCTGGCAAACGACAACAGCGAAGCACAAGTCGTGATTTCTGGAACGCCCGCAGCAGTAGAAGATTTGCTTGCCAAAATCAAAGTCAAACGCGCCGTTAAATTGAATGTTTCCGGTGCGTTTCACTCTCCCCTGATGGCATCAGTCGCGGCAGAGTTTCAACTAGCCTTAAAGTCTGCAAGATTTTCCGATGCTAAAATGCTGGTGCTCTCAAACGCAGAACCGTCAGCCACTACCAGCGCAGCCACTTTAAAGCAGCGGTTGACTCAGCAAATGACCAAAGGCGTGCGGTGGCGAGAAATTTCCCTGCAATTGCCGCAACAAGGAATCGATCGGGTAGTGGAAATTGGCCCCGGCAAAGTTCTCACGGGTTTGATCAAACGGACTTGTCCCGATTTAGCGCTGGTAAATGTTAGTAGTTTGGCAGATTTACCGGCTTAATCTATTTTTAGCCTGTTATTAAACGGCAGGTAATTAACTTTAAAGTTAATTAGCCCTAAGAGTGCCAAAAAATAAATAGCACAACAGGCAAATCCGAATATTGGCTGTTGTGCAACTTGCGGATAGACCATTGAGACAGCTAGAAAATCTTTATCAAAAATGTAGATATCGATCGACCTGACCGAAAGCATCCAGGGTACAAGCCCTCGGATTCATTCCGAAAGCAGACTCAGGACCCAGAAATAAAAAACCTGTATCCGATGAAACTTGCCCCCCCCAATTTATCGGTGGGGTCAATGCTTCAATTCTTTAATCTAAAATCTAAAATCTAAAATCTAAAATCGATTGACAGGGCGATCGACAAATCCTGATGTAAACTAGGCGTAAAAACCAAGCTTATCTGGTATCTATATGAAAAAATTCATTTACTGGTTGATGGGCGACAAGGCAGGCAGAACCATAGTAGGTGCTTGGAACTGGATGTGGGGACTGCCCGTAGAATCCGGCGGCCAGGTGTCGGTGGCGGTAGCCGAAGAGTCACTGCGATCGATGCAAGAATCAGTGCAAAAGCTAGCAGCAGCAGTCTCCACCCAAGTTGCAGCCTACCAGCGCGCCAAAACTAAATATGAAGAAAAAGTTAGGGAAATGCAAGCCGTAGAGCGCCAAGCCATCACAGCCAAGCGCAACGGCAACGAAGAAGCTGCCCGCTTGGCAATGTCAAAAGTAATTCAGACAGAAGACATCCTGCCGCAGTTAGAAGCCCAAGTAAAACAAGCGGAACAGTACGTCAACGCTTCCAAAGACAAGCTAAATCGAGAGCGGATGAAGCTGGAAGCCTACAAAACCGATATGCAAAATATGAAAGATATGGCCGAGATTAACGAAGCCCTCCGAGCCATATCCAAAGTCAACAACGACCTCAGTATCGATTCAGCTCGATCGCAATTTGAGCAAGCCAAAAACGCCGTCCACGGCCGCAACCTCGAACAGCAAGCTTTAGCAGAGCTATCTGAAAACCCCCAAGAAAGACTTCAGGCAGAATTAGAAAATATGACCTTAGACGATGAAGTTAATCGCAGACTGCAAATGTTAGAGGGCTCGAACAACAAAGAACTTTTAAACTAAGGAGAATTTTATGGCTAAGAGCGGGCCTCCCCCCATAGTTTTTATTTTGTTATTTCTGTTGCTCGCAGGTGGCGGTTGGTTCTTTTTTCTCAACAAACCAGCGTCGCAAGATGTTAGTAACAATACCCCGACTCCCACAGCCGCAGGCAATGCAGTCGCACCTCCCCTCGCGCCAGTAGTCGGCGGTAGTTCGCCTGTTGCAGCTAGTTCTTTTGCACTTCCAGCTTCCGTACCTGCAGGCACGGCCGTGAGAATTGACGGTTCTACCAGCATGGTGACAATCAATCAGAATCTCAAGAACGGCTTTCAAGGCAAGTTTTCCGGCACTACAGTCGATACCAAAGCGAACGGTTCTGAAAAAGGACTTCAGGATTTGGCGGCGGGAACAGCCGATATTGCAGCAGTATCGAGACCTTTGACCGCTCAAGAACAAGGTCAGGGTTTGGCAGCGGTGCCTGTTGCCCTAGATACGATCGCCCTTGTAGTTGGCGCGAACAACCCCTTCAAGGGAGGTTTAACTTCCGCTCAAGTTCAAGATATCTTCAAGGGAAATGCTCAAGACTGGTCGAAAGTCGGCGGCCCGGCGGGCCCGATTAAAGTAATTAACAGACCGGCAGTTAGCGGCACTCACCAAACATTTAAAGAACAAGTGCTCGGAGGTGGCGAGTTTGGCACTGCGCCAAATATTACCACGGTCGATCGAGATGCGACAACTCCCCTGCTGCAAGCTTTAGGCAATAACGGTATTGGCTATGCGACTTTCGCTCAAGTAGCCAATCAGAAAACGGTGCGCGTTGTTCCCGTTAACGGTGCGACGCCGGATGCAGGTAACTATCCTTACAAGCGACAGTTGTACTACGCCTACAAAAATCCTCCCAGCCAAGCAGTTAAGGATTTCTTGGGCTACGCAACTTCTTCGGAGGGACAGAAAGCCATGCTGGCCGGAAATTGAACCTTTGGAAACGTCCGAAATTCAGGAATTGGTCAGACTTCTGTCGGGATCTGCACAAGTGAAGTCCGCGCAGGCGGACTTTCTTATTGGGCTGGGTAAGGCGTGCACCCTACAAACCTCAAAATACTATTCCTTTCTCATTGCTGAACTGATAGGCTAATATTCGATGTAATTTAAAATTTAAGGTTTTTCTGTGAGCAAAAGTCGCGAACCAGTCGAAAGTTTACTTCTCTACTATTTATTCAAATGGTCAATTGTCAGCCCGATGCTGCACCTGTACTTTCGCGGCCGCATCTACGGTGCAGAAAATGTTCCGACAGAAGGGCCGGTGGTAGTAGTCAGCAATCACGCCAGCGATTTTGACCCGCCGATTTTGTCTAATTGCATGAGGCGGCCGGTCGCATTTATGGCGAAGGAAGAGTTATTTAAAGTTCCTATTTTGAAGCAAGCAATTACGCTTTACGGTGCTTATCCAGTGAAGCGGGAAAGTGCCGATCGCAGTGCAATTCGATCTGCTATTAACTCTTTGGAAAATGGCTGGGCGACGGGTGTATTTTTGCAGGGAACTCGCACTCCCGACGGTCGAATTACTGAACCTAAATTAGGTGCTGCGCTGATAGCTGCTAAGGCAAAAGCCCCGCTGTTACCTGTTAGTTTGTGGGGAACTCACGCCATTGCATCGAAAGGTTCGGGAATGCCGCGTCCGGTGCCGCTGACGGTGCGAATTGGCAAACTAATTGAAGCGCCCGGTTCTTCGGATCGCGAAGAGTTGGAAGCGCTGACTCAAAGATGTGCGATCGAGATTAATGCCATGCACGATTTGGGTCGCTGATTTTATAACTTTTGTTGCGGTTTTTCAGGTTATATCTACAGATAGATGAATGCTGAAGATAAAAACCGAAAAATATCAATATAAGTGATTAAAAACAAGCGAAATAATTAGGCTTGAATCTGAGTTTAATTTTACAGGGGATAAGAAGAAAAATATGGTAACAAGCAATCAGACCCGCGCGTTGGGATTGTTTTCTAACCGCGAAGATGCCGAGCAAGCTCTGGCAGAATTGAAATCTTCCGGGTTTCCAATGGATAAAGTTTCGGTTGTTGCTAGGGATGCAGGTGAGTCTGTAGGCGATACTCAAACGATCGCTCAGGTGGGCGATAAAAATCTAGACACAGGAGCAGGAGTGGTAGGAGAAACTCTGACAAATGCTTCTTTAGCCACCGTGCTAGTGGGTCTCGGAAGTTTAGCTATTCCCGGAATCGGGCCGATGATTGCAGCGGGGACTTTCGGCGCCTCACTGGTGGCTGGCGTAGCAAGCACTGGCGTCGCGGCTGCGGCTTTCGGTGGAGTGGTGAAGGCCTTGACTGACTTGGGAATTCCCGAAGAAACAGCTAGAACTTACACCGATCGCCTGCAGGCGGGCGATTATTTGGTGGTAGTAGATGGCACTGAGGATGATATTAGTCGGGCTCAAGGGATTTTCAGCAGTCGGGGCATTCAAAATTGGGGCGTTTTTTAAACAAGAATTGTGCACCAAGTCTATCCCTAGGGCGATGCACACCTCACCATTGGTGAGAAAAATCAGCTCAAATTTAGTACCCAACTTTTGTTTGAAAATTAGCGCATCGATCCCCCCTAACTTAAACAGGGGGGAACCGGAAACGGTCTTTCGTCTGCCGGAAAGGGGATTGAGATTCGGCTAAAACCCCGATCTAGACGTGGTTTTAGTCTTAAGTTGACATTCATTCATTGCCCACCCGCTCCCTAGAGGTAAATTATTGATTTTTATCGCTCATCTTTTGATGCTGAGGCGGTGACATAAGCGACAGCTAAAGGCGAAATTTTTTCTGTAACTGCTGCGATCACTTGGCGCTCGAAGTCAGTCCAAACTCTGGGGCGATCGAACATACAAGGCTGCAAAACCCCCCACAATAAGCCGTCAGCACAAAGGTGAGCGTGAATCAAAGCTCGATGTCCGAACTCTTTTGCCTCAAAATTTTTGTTGACAACTTCAGGATTTGCTGTTTCAACATCCTCAACAAAAATCGACGGTTCAATTCGCAAAGCTGCTGCAAACAAAGGGTCTTCTTCCCCTAAAGATTCCGGTTCTTGTTTCCATTCCGCGTCCCAAACTTCTGGATAGTTTGAGTTGCGACGCCAGCAGTAAGGTACTCTGCCCATTTGCGTTTCAGGATTGCGGAGGTAGAGAAAAACCCGATCGCAATTTAACACCTCGCCTAAAGCCGGCACCAAAGCCGAAAAGACAGCATCCGGCGTTTGGCTGTCACTCAAAATTTGCTCTAGAACTTGCGGCAGAATTTGGTCTGTCATTAACTTTAGCTTTTGAAGTTCATCTACTAATTGTGAACTACCAGACGCTGACCGATACGGCGGTACAGCGCTGGCTTCCTGATTCAATGGGAACAGCGTCTAGCAGAACCGAGATTTGACCAGTCCGACTTACATCCCCTCCACAGGCAGAAGCGCTAGTTCCTAACGCCCAAATCCGCAAGGCTTCATTTCTAATATTGATTGCTGCATTCACATCACAGTCATGGTGAGTAGCACAATGCTGACAACTCCATGCCCTAACATCAAGAGTGAGATTATCAACTCTGTTCAGGCACACATGACAGGTTTTGGAACTAGGAAAGAATCGATCGATTTCGATATACTGCTTCCCTTCACTCTCAGCCTTGTACTTGAGCATCGTGAGAAACATACCCCAGCCAACGTCGCTAATCGCTTTAGCTAGATTATGATTTCTGACCATACCTTTGATGTTGAGATTTTCTACTGCAATAACTTGGTTTTCGTTGACTATCTTGCGGGATAGTTTGTGTAGAAAATCCTCACGGCATCTAGCAGTCTTGGAGTGAATTTTTGCCACTGCTAATCTTGCTTTATTCCGATTCTGACTGCCTTTCTTTTTACGAGAAAGCTTTTGCTGTTTCCGTTTGAGGTTGCGCTGACGCTTGATCGAGTATCTCGGACGATCAAACTTAGAGCCATCGCTAGCGATCGCCAAGTGAGTTAATCCCACATCAATACCAATAGTTTTGGTTACTGGTACTAATTCAGGATTAGCTTTACCGTTATCAACTAGCACAGATACAAAGTATTTACCATCAGGATTACGAGATGCCGTGACAGTTTTGATAGCCCCATCAAAATCGCGATGACGCTGACAATACACCAATCCAATTTTAGGTAGGTTGATATAGTCACCGTCGAATTTGACATTTTGAGGATAGCTAATCGACTGCCTGCCGTGCTTTGACTTGAATCTAGGCAGCATTGCCCTCTTGTCAAAGAAGTTTTTGTAGGCAGTGGATAGATTCAGTGCTACCACTTGCAGACATTGAGAATATGGGTCTTTCAACCATCCATACTCTTTTTTGAGTGAAGGTAATAATCCTTGTATATACCCTCTCGACAATCCTTTCCCAGTATTCTTATAGGTTTCTTGACATAGATTTAAGGCATAGTTCCAGAACCAACGACAACAGCCAAATGACTTGGCAAGCAAGGTTTCTTGCTCACTTGTTGGATAGAGCCTGTATTTGTATGCCTTATACATTTATTAAGACTGTAGCATACGGATAAAATTATTATAGCAGGCAAAAACTATATTGATTCGCTATCGCTCAGTTTTGTTTTTGGTTCACTTTCATCCCGTCGCTGACCTTTCAGGTACAGCGCGGGACTTCCCGTTCACATTTGTTAAAACCACAGGGAAGGGGAAAAAATTTAAAACTTGCTTAATCTTTCCCTCGGTTTATTCAATTCTGGCTTGGCTGAAGTTAGCACCCGTATAACCGGTTGTCAGCCAAAGAATAGCCCTAGCCCCGTCGCGAAGAGCTTTTTCCATCGGTTCGGGGGTTCGCCCAGACGGAACTGCCACAGGCTTAAAGCTAATGCCTCGACTGCCGAGCACGATTTCGCCGATAATCTGAGCTCGCCGCATATGATCGTCAGAAGTGATCAGATACACGCTCTCAATCCCTTGAGCTTTCAATTCATCTACCAGAGTAGTAAAATTTGTTACCGTATCCACCGCTCTGTAGTCTAAGTGCACGCGCTCGGACTCAATTCCCGCTTCTGAAAATACCCATTCCGCGAACTCTGGATTGCTGCCAGACGACACCCAAATCGGCAATTCAGGATGCGATCGAGCAAATTTTGCCGCAAACACCTCTCGCTCCGTAGCCCCACCTAGAACTAACAAAGCTTGGGGTCTCTGAAATTCGCTCTTAAGCTGCTGATAGCCAAACCAACTCGCTATCAAAAGTCCTACTAGGAACCAAAAACTGCGTGAAGTCTTCAAAGGCTTGTAACGCTGCGTGTTTGAATTGATTCTTAACCACATCTAAACCTATAAAAATTTTATGTAACTCACAAAGGAACCATAACAAAAAATACCGCACGTATAGCCCACTAACAGGAATTAAAAATTAAAATTTAAAAAAGGGTCGGGGGATCGTAGATTTTAGATTTTAGATTTTAGATTTTAGATTGACTCTACGCTTGTGGTGGGGCTTAAACAGGTGATTTTAGATTTCAGATTTCAGATTTTAGATTTTAGATGGATTCTATAGAGGTTCTGCGTAAGTCCTCGTCTTCAAGCAAATATTCGTCCTTGGGCGAATTCCTTAGCGGATATGCAAAAAAGAGGGGCAAAACTTAAGCTTTCCCCTCCTGCTTTTAATTTTTCTTGATTGTTAACGGGACTGGCCGGGTTCGAACCGGCGACCTAGCGCTTCAGATTTGTGTGAGTTTCCCCACTCTCCGGACTATACCTTCACCATATGCTTGCAGCTTTTAGGTGGTGATCGTCTAGTCTCTAAACCTTCCTGATTTCAATATAGGCGATCGCATAATCGCGCTGAACTCAGGCTTGGCTTGGTATTGCCTTAGAGTCATAGGAACCCACGAACTCTTTAGGTTTCACCAAATTTGACCACATTCACTCCCAGAGTTTCCTCGCAGGGTGCCCGATTCTTCAGGAGGCGCTTGCTCTATCCATCTGAGCCACAGCCCCAGTTGGTGAACCGTTTTGATTATAGCAGCTAATGTCAATTTTGATTTTTTTTTTGATGATTACCGATCGCCAGTTGCGAGTTTCGCAGCGATGCGGGCAAAGTTTTCTGCTGCGGTGAGTTTACCGGCACCGTAACAGGCGCGCTGTCTCCATGCGGTGACGGGGAGATGTCCGGGGGGAGCATCTTCGTTGAAGGAGAGCTCGCTGTAATATTTCCAATTTTCCTTGACTCGCCAGCCGACTCGATCGCAAAATTCAGTATAATTACCCCCGCTAGTTTCCCAAATCTGCTGCTGCACGCTCAACCCGAACCGCCCGCTGCTGTATTGTTGCCAAAGTTGGTCGATCGTGCGAAGGTCTGTAGCAGGAAAACTGTCAATATCGGCTGCACTCAGCCAGCCTTCGTCTTCCCTGACAGCGATTTGCAGCAAGATTTCCCAAGTGTGTTCGTCAGCTTTGCGCCATTTTCCCGTTTCTAATAGCTTTGTCAGTTGTCGGTAGTCCATCCCCACTTCCGAGATAGCCGGAGTTTTGTCAGGTATAGCGCCGATTTTGTCTTCCAGCCGCAGTAGAGTGCTGACAATCAATTCGGGGTTTAGTTGTTCGAGGCGGTACAAAACCCATTCTAACTGAGATTGAACGTAGGTGCGGGCGATCGCATTTTGCTGCAATTCTCCCTGCAACTCATCAAATTTAGCCGACCAATTTTGTTGATTGCGGGTCAATTCCCACATTTGTTTTGCCCACTGCAATCTAACTTGTTCTTTTTTTAAATAAGTTTTGGAAGGCTTAGCACGTTGCGGGTAGGGAGTCAAATCCCAGCCGCAAATCGAGCAAAACTCTGCTTTTTCTTCTATATATTCAGCACCGCACACTGGACATTTAGACATATTGCCATTTATTCGGTTGCCAAGTAATTATAAGACATCGGGTAAATTAACCATAATTCGATTAGGTACGCACTTCGCACCTTACAATTACAGTCGATCTTTAGTAATGCGGGCAGTTCGCACCCGAAAGTTAGAGTTATTTATACCGAGCTAACAAGGCAAGCGAATAGTAAACAAACTGCCTTTACCCAACTCAGATTTTACCTGGATCGTGCCGCGGTGAGCTTCGACTATTTGGCGGCATAGGTGTAGTCCCAAACCTGTACCGGATTTCTTGTGAGTTCCCGGGCCAAACCTTTCAAATAACTTTGCTTGTTCGGTGGAAGAAATGCCTGCGCCGGTATCTTGAATCTCGATGATTACCCATGCCAGCGGTTGGTTTTTGAAGCTTGTATAAGCAGGTGAATTTGCAGCTTTTAAGCGGACATCTATTGAGCCGCTGTCAGTGAATTTAATCGCATTTCCGATTAAATTTGTCAGCAAGCGGTGCAGCTCCAGACGATCGCCCGGATACTTCGCAATCGGAGCACTTTCTGCACTTTCTGTCAAGTCTAAATTCAGGGACAAACTTTTAGCATCGGCTAGGGGAGCTAGTTCTTCAGCTACCTCGGTAATAAGCTGGCGCAAGTCCACCGGAGCGAAACTTAAGGATTTGCGGCCTGCTTCGTAGCGGTAAACTTCCAGCAGCATATTTACCATGGCGATCAGGTTTTGGTTGCTGCGAACCATCGTGCCGAAAGCGTCGCGCATGGGAATGGAAATTTCTCCCAAAGCTCCTTGCTGCATTAAAGTTAACATTCGATCGGCTGCCACCAGGGGTGTCCGCAAGTCGTGAGCGAGTCGGGAGACAAAATCTTCGCGCTGGAGGGCGATCGAATTGCGTTCGTCTACGCTGTGTTTGAGCCGCAGGAGCGATCGCACCCTCGCCAGCAGTTCGTCCATTTCAACTGGTTTGCGGATAAAATCGTCTGCTCCCATGTCAAGTCCCTGGACTACGCTAGCACTGTCGTGAGCTGTAATCAGCAAAATTGGGATAAAGGGCAATTCCTTATTTTGTCGCATTCGCTGGGTGACTTCGTAACCGTCCATTCCCGGCATCATTACGTCTAGCAGTACCAAATCCGGGGCTGATTTGTCAATTTCGCTCAAGGCCGAAAAGCCGTTATCGGCCGTGCTAATTTCATAACCTTCTTCTTCCAGAATTGTCTGTACCAACAAAACATTATCGGGTGCGTCGTCTACCACCAGAATGCGATCGGCTTTTGTGGCATTCGGAACAGATAAATAATTCATTTATGTGGCTGGAAATAAATACTAACTTTAATCTTGCATCCGATTTATGTTTTCACATTTTTCCACTTATTAACTCTGTCATAAGGAAGATATCAAAAGTTTATCCAATCTTTTTACATTTTAAGACTCTGCCATGATATGATATTCTATTTTATTGTCATTGTATGCACGCCGTCCCAATCGTCGGGCGGGGGTACTTGCAAATAGCTGAGGGATCGCTCGATGTGAACTTCCACAGGTCGATCGCTCGGTCGCATCGTTAAAGCCGCTTCAAAACAACTAATAGCTTTCTGAAAATTTCTAGCAATATAAGCATCCCGACCATTGCTGTAAAGTTCCAAAAACCGAAGGGTTTCCCCGTCGATAGGATCGGCACTATTTTGCAGCAACTCGTAAATTCCCACCGGCTGATTTTTGCCCTTCACCCGCACCTTGTCCAACTCTCGCACCCAAATCCGTTCCTTGCACAAACTGTATGTAAATTCGCTCAAAATGATATCGCAGCAGTACTCCTTGGTAAGCTGTTCCAATCGCGAACTCAAATTCACCGCATCCCCGATTACCGTGTAATCCATCCGCTTTTCGGAACCAATATTTCCCGAAACCACCTCTCCGGAACTAATCCCAATTCCGAAGCGAAACTGATTTTCGCCGGGGCGAGAATCATTAAACTCTTTCAAACGTCGGCGCATATCTAAAGCCGACTGAACTGCCATCCAAGCGTGAATTTCGGGAGGATTCAGCGGCAGCGGCGCGCCGAATACGGCCATTAAAGCATCGCCAATAAACTTGTCTAAAGTACCTTCGTAGTGGAAAACGGCCTCCACCATCGTCTCAAAATACTTGTTCAGCAGGGATACCACCTCCGACGCTCCCAGATTTTCGGTCAGGGTGGTGTAGCCGCGAATGTCGGAAAATAAAATAGTTACTTCTTTGCGTTCGCCCACCATGAGCGCGCCTTCACCCAAAGCCATTACTTTATCTACGACTCCAGGAGTCATGTAGCGGTACATGGTATTTTTCATCCGCTTTTCGCGGCTGATGTCTTCGAGTACAACTAAACCGCCGCGCACGCCGCCTTCAGGATTGATCAGCGGGTTGACAGTCAAATTCAAACTGCGTTCAATAACTTTAATTCGAGATTTATTGATTGGCAGCGGACAATAAGGGTGATACAGGGCAGAATTTCGCAGCGCAAATAGAGATTGGGCATTAGCTAATTCTGCCAGGGCTACTTCCTCGCTCCACGCGCGGTTTTCGCCCCAAGCGTAATATAAATTTGGATCGGTGCGATCGGGTACAGCCAAAATGTAACTTTCTTCTTCAGTTTCTCCTGCTTCAGTTTCTGTTGCTGCGGAACCAAAAGTTTTTTCCACCAACAATCCCAAAGTTAAACTTTGTTCGGGAACGTAATGTCTGGCAGCATTTTTGAGACTGTCTTCGAGTCGAAATTGCAAATTGTCGATCGGCACAACTTCCCAAACATAGCGATTCACCAGTTTATCTTCCCAAATCTGCAGATTCTGTTTGCTTTTAGCTTGATTTACCGGACAGCCCAACAATTCTAGTGCTGCTTCGTTGATCGTCACAACTCGGCCCTTCAAATCCGTGGAAATTACTGCATCAGAAAGACTTTGCAGCATATCTTTCTGATACTGCTTTTCCACCATCACATTCTGAAACAGTTGAGAATTTTGCAGCGCCATTCCCGCTTGGGAATTAAACGCTCGCAAAAACTCTTCGTCGGAAGTAGTGAAAGTGCCTTGGTTCTTATTAATTAACTGAGTTACCCCGATCAGCTCACCTTTAGCATTGTGCACCGGCATACACAAGACAGTCCGAGTGCGGTATCCCGTTTGCTGGTCTGTGGATGGGTCAAAGCGGGGATCGTCGTAAGCATCTGTAATATTTAAAGGTTGACCGGTCGAAGCCACGTAGCCTGCAATTCCCTTATTCGCAGGAATGCGGAGATCTACCATCGTTTTGCCGTCGGCCTTGGCGACTTTTGTCCAGAGTTCGTTGGTTTCCCGATTTAACAAAAATAGCGTGCTGCGATCGGCCTGCATCAAGTCGCGAGCTTGATCCATGACAGCGCGCAAAGTTGTTTCCAAGTCAAGACTTTGACCCAAAGTTGTGGTGGCTCTCAGGAGGGCGGCAACGCCTCGCTGATTGCGGGCCACGACGTAGAAAGACTGACAGCTTTCGAGAATAATCCCGATCGAATCTGCAAAAGCCTGAAACTGCTGTTCGTCTTCCTCGCTAAAAGGGACATTGCCAGCTTTATTTAACAGTCTGACCACCGCTACGGGTTCGTGTTGGCTCTTGCTGCTAAAAATCGGCATACAGAGGATGGTCTCGATCTGGTAGCCCGGTGGTTCGTCTACTTCAGAATTAAAATGCTCGTGCGATCGAGCTTCGGCGACATTTATCGATTTTCCGGTTGTTGCTACGTAGCCTAAAATGCCTGCATCCATCGGCAAACGAACTTCTAAATCTTCGCCAAGTGCATCGACTGTTTTGTGCCACAGTTGATTTTTGTTGGAGTCAACCAAAAAAATTGTTGTCCGGTCTGCTTGCAGAATTTGACCAATTTTGACAGTGAAGGCATCTAACAGTTGCTCTAAGAGAGTTTCGAGTGCTTCATTGTTAATCAGGTCCATCGCCCGGATAAATTGCTGAAATTCAGCCGTGATAAAGTCCAGCAGGCACACTAATTCAGGAACTGGCAGGCTCTTAACACGGGAGGTCAATGCCCCCATAAAATTGACTTGAGTCAGTGTAGCCAGAACGCTACCAGCATTGGAGAATGTCATGATTAACTGCTTTCTCAGAGGGGTAGAGTGACCCGCAGGTCGATCGGCGCTAGATTCTGCGGCGGTGCGAACTCTTGAAGTTGTTTGCTTTTCAAGCCGGAACTCGCTTGTCGCTTTGATGAATCGTGAGTTCAAAAGAGGGGCAGGCAACTTCAGTTTGCTTGTTATGTATGCTCGATCGATCTTTTTTTTTTACAACCTCGATACTGATGAGGGTTCGTCAATTAAAGCTGAACTGGAGTTCGGAACACTCCCAGCCTAAAAATTAGCTTCCATCCAGGCTTTGGTTCGATCGAGCAGGGCAAGGTGAATCTGACGCTTTGTGCTCGGCTGCTGCGCGGTATGACTGTATTAGAGTATTCGGCGACCGTATGCGGTCTGGTGAATGGCCCTCTAGAACCGCCGCGCGCGAGAAATTCCTACAAAGCTACTCATAGTTTAATGCTAAACGCAGCAGCAGGATAGGTACAGTGATCTAACTACCTAAAAATTTCGATCGGTCTTTGATAAATCGGTTCTCGCTACAAACTGACAATCGAACCGCAAAGCTAATACCCGTTTCAAAAAAAATGCAAATCTAAACAAGCTCCAAACCCTTAGTTTATAAGTGATTAGCAAATTTTTTATCTCAAATCTCAAATCTCAAACGGCATAAGCTGTCAGTGCTGTTTAAAGGCACGACAGCTTAGCTTATAGCATTTAGGCCGCTCTGGGCATGGACTGGGCAAATACCACCGATTGATAGTAGCGCTGCAGTTGTGCGGCGGCGGAGGCCCAACCCCAGCGTTCGGCTTCTCGGCGAGCGTTTTGGCGCAGGGTTTCCCGTTCTTCGGGATTGACAAACAGACGCTTGGTGGCAGCGAGTGCTCCTTCTTCATCGGCGGGGTCAAATAAATATCCGTTAACGCCGTCAGTGACGATATCGGGAATTCCGCCGCTGCGCGCCGCCACTACGGGCGTCCCCGCAGCCATTGCTTCTAGGAGGACTAAGCCCAGGGTTTCGGTGCGAGAGGGAAAAATGAAGGCGTCAGCCGATGCGTAAGCTGTTGCGAGTTCTTGCCCCTTGAGGTAGCCGACAAAATTAGTGGGGGTGCCGGCAAAATATTGTTCGAGAGTTTGCCGGTGCGGGCCGTCTCCCACTAGGGCGAGGCGGGCGTCGGGAATGGCTGCGAGGACTGGTTTGATGCGTTCGATTTCTTTTTCTGCACCGAGGCGGCCGACGTACAGCAGCAGGGGACTATCTGGGTTATTTTCCGAAAGGCGCGATCGCATTTCTCGACTTGCCAATTCCGGGACAAACATTTCCGTATCTACACCCCGCTGCCACAAATCTACCCGATCGATCCCGTGGTTTCTGAGTTCTTCCACCATCGCTGTTGAAGTGCACAGATTCAATTCTGCTTGGTTGTGAGCTCCTTTGAGCAGTTCCCACAATAAAGGTTCGAGGACTCCGAAACCGTAGTGGTGCAAGTATTTGGGCAAATGCGTGTGGTAAGAAGCCAAAATCGGAATATTGAACTTTTTCCCGTAATATATACCGCCCAATCCCAAAATAGCGGGATTGACAACATGAATAATATCCGGTTTAAACTGCTCTAATTGGCGACCGACAGCCGGAGAAGGAAGTGCCATTTTCAATTCCGGGTACATCGGCAAAGGCAAACCCTCCACACCGTAAATTCGGGCACCTTTGTATTCTTTAATCCCGTAATCTGGAGAAAATATCAGAACTTGTTCGCCCGATCGCTGCAAGTGATCTACAGTGTGAATCAGGCGCGTCACAATGCCGTCTATTTTTGGCAAAAATGTTTCAGTGAAAAGAGCAATTTTCATAAAAATAAGTTACTTAGGGAGCCGATATTCATAGCTTGCGGATCGCCTCACCGTTAACAGAATACACTGTCTCGCGGCGAGTAAGTCATGGCGTGCGATCGGCTGCTTTTCTACACTTCTTCTTTCTGTTTCACTACCGCTAATTCCCAGAGATGTTTTTGGGGTCAGGTACAAACTCCGTGAATGCGAATAGATAAAATTATCCCACCTAAAAGCAATCCCACACCTTCGGCAAAGCAATTAATTCTGTAAATTTCCTGTGCAGTTTTAGCAAGCAATTAAGATTTCCCTTTCTCCAGCAGCAGGCGATTTGCTGACGGGCGCGGTAATTTTGATTGCTCGCCGTCAGTACAGCCCATT
>JAICRN010000151.1 GCA_025937335.1 Microcoleus sp. TY_ISSM_2_bin.22 | reverse complement strand
GTATTGCTCAAACCTTTATCTGATAAGGGTTTGACTGGCTACTTTGCGCCTCGTGACAGCTTCGCTATTTCTGGGCCAAATAGCAGTAGACATTCTATATCGGATAAAGTAATTTTTTGACTGGCAATTACAATGTCTAGTTTTCCTGCTTTGAGTTGTGGTATTAACTCGGGTTTTAACCGAAATTGCACGGTTTAAAAAGTGCGATCGTCCTGCGGTAGTCGATCGAGAATTCGTTCTGTAAAAAATTCTTCCGGCGTACCGATTCTAAGGGTTTGCGGAGTTTGGGCTGTTGAGTTTTTGTGGGGAAGCGATGCAAGTTTCTCGATCGCACCAGGAATTTGAGTATACAGTATTTGTCCCGCTTCCGTGGGAACCATCCGCCTCGGAGTCCTTTGAAACAAGGGATTTCCCAAAGCTGACTCTAGGGCTGCGACCTGTTGGCTAACAACCGGTGGCGTGAGTTGGAGGACTCGGGTGGCACCGATACAATTCCCTGGCGGTAAACCTCAATAAAGCTAAAGCTGCGATACCGTGGAAAGTTAATCATATAGCAGAACGAAGAAGGAAGAAGGAATAAGGGAAAGCAATTCCCCGCAATGGTTTCAGGAATAAAGAACGTAGTAAAACCTTAGCGGTTGCTATAAATAGATTTATATTTACCCGAAAGTTTGATAATTTGTATTCTAGATAAATTCGGTCTAGGATGAAAATAACAGGCACAAAGACATCCGCAAAAGGAATAGATTATGACTAGCCAAAAAGTTCTGATTGTTTTAACCAGCCACGATACACTGGGCGACACTGGTAAAGAAACGGGTTTTTATCTCCCAGAGGTGACTCATCCATTGGACGCATTTACTCAGGCGGGATTAGCGGTAGATTTTGTCAGTCCCAAAGGCGGCAAAGCTCCAATGGTTGGAGTTGATTTAGAAGACCCGCTAAATAAGGCTTTTTTAGACGATTCCGAGCAGGTTTTTCGAGTTGAAAATACGCTCAATCCCGCACAAATTGATTCCGCAGAATACAGCGCTATTTTCTATGCTGGCGGGCACGGGACGATGTGGGATTTTGCGGATAACCAGGAACTCGCTGAGATTGCTGCTGCTATTTACGAAGCAGGTGGCGTTGTGGGCGCTGTCTGTCACGGGCCGGCCGCGTTAGTCAATCTTAAATTGTCTGATGGCGAATATTTGGTTGCTAACAAGACTGTGGCTGCTTTTACTAATGAAGAGGAAGCTGCGGTGGGACTGACTGAAATAGTGCCGTTTTTGCTGGAGTCGAAATTAATTGAACGAGGCGCTAATTTTACGAAAGTTCCTAATTTTCAGCCTCATGTTGTCGTCAGCGAGAGGCTGGTTACAGGCCAAAACCCCGCTTCGGCAGCAGGTGTCGGTCACAAAATGGTAGAATTGATCGAAAATAAGTAGATCCAAAAAAAGATCGCACAGAGAAACCGGGTTTTTTAAACAACACCTTCGCGCCTCAGCCAAAATGTTATAGGAGAGTAGGTTGGTTTGAGGCATTCGTACCCCACCTATTCTGAAAATGGCGAAGGTATTATTTAAAAAAGCTGGTTTCGGGATACCTGGTTACTACCTGTTTTTGTTGGTTCGGTTAACCGTACTCAAATAGCCACTTTTATCCGAGAACATTACTGCTAAATTTTCGTCTGCGATCTCGATAAATTCGCAATCACTGTACGAAGATCAATTACTTAGTTGTGGGGTATGAGTGAATTGGATTTATTCCCAGTAGGCAAAAATTAAGTATAATTTGGGAGTGCTAGTTTAGGGATAAATCGAGATATTGAACGCTCCATAAAACATGAGAATAAGTTGTGAAGGTGTGCTGATTATTACCATGTCGAAACGAATAAGCTATTAGGGCATAATGTAGTTTTGAGCGAACAGGGTATGGAACTAAATTTACAGAAATTTTATAAAGCTTGCAATCCCAGCTACACGCTAGCAGTAGCAAATCCAGAAGACAGACAATACTATATCGATTTTTCTTCAGTGCGGGGCGGCACAATTGTAGAACAATTGGAGCGCACCATCAGCCGCCTGTCGCCCGATGCACCTACCTGTCAATTATTCACCGGTCACATCGGCTCTGGTAAATCAACAGAATTGCTGCGGCTGCAAGCTCAATTGCAGCAACAAGGATTTCATGTTGTTTACTTTGAGTCGAGTAAAGACTTAGACATGGCAGATGTAGATATCACTGACATTTTGTTGAGCGTTGCTCGTCAGGTAAGCGAAAGCATCGAGAAAATGAAAATAAAGCTGCAACCGACGGGTTTTAAAGCTTTGCTCAAAGGGGTTGCTGATGTTTTTCAAACTCAAATAGATTTGAGGGCTGAAGCTAATGTCCCTGGTTTTGGGGAAATAAATGCCAGCACGGAGGGAGAATTTTCTCTGGCGTTGGGAATTGGCAAAATTACTGCTAAGGCGAAAGATGCTCCGAATCTGCGATCGGAGTTGAGGCAATATTTGGAGCCGCGAACTAACGTAATTTTAGATGCGCTTAATAAGGAGTTGCTAGAACCGGCTAACCAAGAACTGAAACGCCAGGGAAAACAGGGACTGGTGGTAATTATCGACAATCTCGATCGCATACACCTGTGCGCGAAACCGACGGGGCGGCTGCAGCCGGAATACTTGTTTGTCGATCGCGGCGAACAGTTGGCAAGACTAAATTGCCACGTCGTGTATACAATTCCTTTGGTGCTGATTTTCTCTAACGATTTGGGCCAGTTGACCAATCGCTTTGGGGTCGATCCGAAGGTTTTGCCGATGGTGCCGGTGCAGTTGAGCGACGGTTCTGAGTGTTCTGAGGGTGTGGAATTGCTGCGGCAGATGGTTCTGGCGCGGGCTTTTCCGACGGTGCATCCTTCGCAGCGCTATGCTTTGGTTGGCAAAGTTTTCGACTCTGCGGAAACTCTCGATCGCCTGTGTCGAGTCAGCGGCGGTCATGTCCGCAATTTGCTGCAACTGCTGTATAGCTGTCTGCAGAAACAAGACCCTCCTCTGTCGCTGGAAACTTTGGAAAATGTGATCGTGCAGCGCCGCCACCAGCTTACTTTGGCGATCGAACCGGATGAGTGGCAATTGCTGCGCCAAGTATCTGCTACCAAAACTGTGAGTGGGGAAACTAAATACCAAATCTTGCTGCGCAGTCTCTGGGTGTTTGAATACCGTTACGGCGAAGATTATTGGTTTGATGTCAATCCAATTTTGGCAGACGCCAAGGAGTTTCGGGAAACTATTGAGAGTTGAGAGTTGAGAGTTGACAGTTGATGGTTGATGGTTGAGAGTTGATGGTTGATGGTTGAGAGCGAGCTCCGTCACTCGGCGATTGAAATCGCCGAATCATCAACAGTCAACAGTCAACTAACAAAAATGATTAAAGGCACTACTAAACTGTTGGGAGTAATTGGTCATCCCGTCGAACATTCTCTGTCGCCGGCGATGCACAATGCTGCTATTTCCCACTTGGGAGTCGATTTTGTTTACCTGCCGTTTCCGGTAAAACCAGAGGATTTAAAAGCTGCTATTGCAGGATTTGCGGCGATCGGCGTTCGGGGATTTAGCATCACGATTCCGCACAAACAAGCAATCTTACCGCTGCTGTCGGAAGTTTCCCCGATCGCCCGAGCGATCGGCGCAGTCAATACCGTATACCTGACTGACAAAGGTTGGTGCGGCACAAATACTGACGTTGAAGGCTTTCTCGCGCCGCTGCAAACCCCCCCAACCCCCCTTGACCAAGGGGGGGCTAAAGACGCGATTTCTGCCTTAGAAACGCGCAATACGGCTGTCGAATCCTGTCCCCCCCCTTACCAAGGGGGGGCTAGGGAGGGTTCCGATTGGAGTCAGAAAGTAGCGGTAATTTTGGGGAATGGCGGGGCGGCGAGGGCTGTTGTGGCTGGATGCGCTCAATTGGGATGTGCAGAGATTCACGTTGTCGGCCGCAGCGAACAAAATTTAGCGGAATTTCAGCAGAGTTGGGTCAATTGTCCGATGCCCGTGCAGAATTTGCAGGTGCATACTTGGGATAATTTGTCAAATTTAATCTCGCAGGCAGATTTGCTGGTGAACACGACGCCTGTGGGGATGTATCCGCAGGGGGAAAAGTCGCCGGTTGCGGCTGGTGAGATCGATCGAATTTCAGCAGGTGCGATCGTCTACGATTTAATTTACACCCCTAATCCTACGCAGTTTCTCAAAGAAGCGCAGCTTCGCGGGGCGCGAGCTATTGACGGACTCGAAATGCTAGTTCAACAAGGAGCAGCGGCTTTAAAAATTTGGCTGGATCGAGAATCCGTCCCAGTTGATGTGATGCGGCAAGCCTTGCGACAGCATTTAGGCCTCGACTAATGCCATTTCTGGAAAAAGTAGCTGTAGTTTTCAGAATTCGTATAAGTAGGATTTTGAGCCTGAATTCGCGCTAAGCTGAGAATTAAAATATACTTGCGCTGCCATTTATGAAATTTCGAGCTATCAGCCTTTTTTTTGCTACTTGCCTAATCGGAATTTTTAGTTTGGTATTCACTCCACCTGCTTGGGCTCTGACGCAGATTAAACTTTCCGACCTTTCTTATCGCGAATGTCCGGCAGAGATGGCAGAAGGAACAGTCACCAGCGGCAGTTCTATGGAAGCTAACTGCTTTTTGATTACTGGGAAAGCTGAAAATAGCACGGGCAAACCAGTTGTCAATGCCGATATTTTCGGCCGCATTTATGATGCCGACGACAATCCGGTGATGCAAAACCGGACTCGCTTGGGTTCTATAGAAGAAGTTCCTCCCGGAGTTAGCGATTTTCAGCTCAGAATTTCGGTTGCCGCCAATCAACGAACACCTTTGAAGCTCAAGCAATTTAAAGCTACAGGTTTTACTGGCGTGGTTCGCCGCTAACAAAACTCTTGGAGATTTGAGATTGCTGAGAAAGAGATTTTGAGTTGGCTGCCGGTGAAACCGCGATACTGTTTTCGATTGTAGATTGTAGATTTTAGATAGTTGAGTGGCTGGCAATTTCTCATTTCTAATGTACGATGAACTCCCCAGCTTTTCAACCGGGGAGTTCATCTAAAAAGGTCAAATCTAAAATTTAGTTGCCTCAGCTACGTCTGCCAAAGAATTTACGCTCGATGCTTAAAAAATTAAGCTTTTCTAACTAAAATGCTGTTTGCAAGCTGGTCAAAAGACCGATCAAGAATTCCGAGCCGAACTGAAGTACAAAAAACGCAATCAGCGGCGAAAAGTCAATCCCTCCTAAGGGGGGGATAATCGATCGGAATAGATTCAGGTAAGGGTCTGTTAACTGACTCAAGATTGAAAACGGGGGGTCGTACCAATTGATATTCGGGAACCAGCTTAACAGCACCCGAATAATCATTAGGGCTACATAGATTTGCAGAAATGTCGCTAGCGTGGTTGCCAAAAGGCCTATGGAATAACTCATATATTCTCGTTGAAGTTTGAGTAAAGTTTACAGACACTTTAACTTAAAGTTTAGCATAGGTGGGGGAGAGGGGAAGCATGAGGCTGTTTGCGGGCGCGCTAGAAGAGCGACGGCCACAATAAAACTCTCTCTTGGCTTCACAGGCCAGAAAGGCCCGTTAAGCGAGAATGGTGCTCGGGGCGTGAGTAGCCCGCATCGAGCTGCCCGACTAATCTCAAATCTTAAATTGAGTTAGGAGTCTTGGGCGATAGAACCCTCGCCGCCCGACGCCTGTGCGTTCCCGTTTACGTCGCCGAGTTGCAGCCGCACGTCATCTATTGCCTGATTTAGCTGGGCAATTTTATCTTCTAAACTCAGCCTTGCTACTTCGATCCCTTCGGCTTCGAGTTGGCTGGCTTTCCTCTGGCGGAGTTTTCTAGTTTTTGCGTCTGAAGGTTCACTCAGCAAAGCTTCAGCAGCGCGCCGCGACAGCACCGCGCCCAAAACTGCACCCACCAAGCCGCCAACTGCAGCTCCGGCAATAAATCCCCCTGTAAAACCCTCTCGATTGCTCATGGCTCAACTCAACTGCACGATATTTCTTTAATTTGTTTATTTTGACACTCTCGCGGTGAGAAACCGGGAGATTTTTAGTGGTCAGTCAGGTAAGGCGAGAATTCCGACTTCAGAGTTAAAGCGGATCATCTCCAAAGATCGATCGCCATAAAGGTCTTCAATGTGTTCTAAGCAGCAGTCGATCGCGAAATCGTTCAATTGGGCCGGCTCAACGCCGTACATATCCTCAAACACCTCTGAGTCTACCCGACAAAAGCGCGGTCGATCGGCATAAATTCCGCATTCTCGGGTCGCTTTGTCAAAATTGATACACCAACCGTCATCTCCGACTAAGCTCAAATAGAGCGCTAATTCGTCTTCAGATAAATACTCGTCTAAGTCAGGGCGTTCTGTTGGGTCGAGGTAACAACAAGCACCGCACTGCTTTACGCAACGCCAAGTAGCCATAGTTTGATTGTAGATTTTAGATTTTAGATTTTAGATTTTAGATTCGGATCGTTATGTGGAAAATCCCAAACTTTAGGAGATTGGGGCCCTTCAAGTATATCAATTGCCAGCGCCGGAGGCGGATCTCCGAAGGGGCGGTGCGATTTTAGATTTGAGATCTTAGATTCGGATCGCTTTCCGGGAAGGGGCATCAAGTCCGCAGTTCCCTGTGACCAAGACTTTCAAAGGTGATACCCGCCACGTGATTTATCCGTGGAATCAATCCAAAATCGAAAATTGAAAATCCTTGCGTCCCCCGAATTTATCCCTGGGGTCAATCCAAAATCTAAAATCTCAAATCTAAAATCGAATGACTGGGAGGTGGATCGTAGTTTACATTTTGTTGAATTTTGTAAAGTTCCTTAAAAAATATGGTCGCTCGCCCGGTAAAATCAGAAGCGGATTTTCTAATGCAACAATCTAGACTTAATCACTACAGTCAGGAGGACACATGGACTTTATAACCGATCTTTTCAGCGGCCTGGGCGGTGTAAACTACCAACTCATTGTTCAGGTAGCTTTACTCGCAGCCGTCGTGCTTTCGGGCCCGATCGTGATTTTTCTGCTGGCAGCTAGAGGCGGCGACCTGTAATTATAGCACGCTCCGGGGCGATCGAGAGTTGGGAGTTTGGAGTTTTAAATTATTCAAAATTCAAAACGCTCGATCGCCAATTTTCCCTGCTGCACGAGCTTTCTTATCAAATACCTAGGGCGTGTTTAGCAGTTTGAATCAAATTCTCAAAAAAAGGTAGAGATACATCAACTTCTCTAGCATCTTTGCGGGAGTTGCCTAACAAACCAATGTTTTGTCCTGGTGCAACAGCCAGAACTTGCCCTTGAGAGTTGCGAATTCTCAATTCCTCGATCGAGCCTGCGGGAGACAGACTGCAAGAATAAGTGCGATCGCAGTAATCAAACTCAACTTTTCCGAACATTGGCGACCTCGAACTAGCAGCACCTGCCGGCAGCCGGACACCCAACAATTCTAACTCAACCGATGTCTTGCCATTAAAACTATTTTCCCGCAATCGGTAAGCAATATCAACCCGCCGAGGCAAAGGAAAATATTCGCCCCAACGCCAAGCAATCGCCTTCACACTAGCCGATAAATTTCCATCTTGAGTTGCAGTTAGTTTAACGTGACCTCCTTTACCAACAATTTTCTGTTCAGTTATGCAAACATTAGGCGTCCAAAATACAGGAGCCTTATTTTCAATCCCGCAAGGTTCCAGAGCATCAATTTGTTGGTAAAGGTCGAGAGTAATCTCAGCAAAATCGGCTCGCACGTCTACTGAAACCAGCGGCTTAAGATGTTCCGGCTGCAAACATTGATTGGCAAAAATTGACAGTTGATTGCGGAATTGTTCGAGGTTGTCAGCCGGCATCGAAAAACCGCCCGCCGCTTTGTGTCCGCCAAATTTAGTTAATAAATCCGCGCAAAAATTCAGCCCGTCAAATACATTAAACTCAGGAATTCCCCTAGCCGAACCCCTGACAATTTTATGGGCAACCGCCCCTACAGCCTCATCCTCAAAAGTACCGATAAACACAGGTACGCCGTAGCGTTCCACCAACCGAGAAGCTACAATCCCGATCACCCCGTGGTGCCAACCGGGCTGCACGACAACTAAAACCCGTTCTTGCTGCAAGTCGAGCGCACTATTCTCGCACCAAGCAATGGCTTCTTGCTCAATTTCCTGGCACAACTCCTGCCTGCGCTGATTGATTTGTTCGCACTGCATCGCGTTTTTGAGAGCCAATTCGCGATCGTCCGTCGTCAGCAACTCTATCACAATTTGAGGGTCAGCCAGCCGCCCCACAGCATTAATCCGGGGCCCGAGCCTAAAACCAATATCTTCTGGCTTTAAGGAATTCTTAGTTTTATTTTGCGAGTTAAGAATTGAAGGACTTTCTGCACTTCCCGGCTGCACTCCCGCCACCTGAATCAAAGCCTGAATCCCCGCCAATTGCGAGTGAGGCAAAAGCCGCAAACCACGCTTCACCCAGCGCCGGTTAACTCCTGTCAAAGGTGCTAAATCCGCAATAGTTCCCAACGTAAATAACTCCAGCAGCGGATTCACCAACCCGCCCACTTTTTTCATGTCTTGAGCCAAAGTAATAGCCAAAACATAAGCAACACCTACGCCAGCCAAACCGCGATAAGGTGAAGATTCCGCAATTAATTTCGGGTTGAGAATAGCATCAGCAGGCGGCAGTTTTGGCGGCAAATCGTGGTGGTCTGTAATAATAACTTTGACACCGAGTTCTCGCGCTCTGGCAACCGGGCCGCAGGCTGCAATTCCGTTGTCAACCGTGAGAATGAGAGCGACACCTTCCGAGTGAAATTCTTCTACAATGCGATCGTTAATCCCATAACCTTCTTGCATCCGGCTCGGAATAGCATAATCCACATTCGCGCCCAGAGCCCTGAGAGCTCGCAGCAACAAAGCCGTGCTCGTCATCCCGTCAGCATCGTAGTCGCCGCAAATCGCAATTTTTCGCCCTCCCGAAATCGCCTCCCGCAACAGTTTGACACTCGCAGCCAAATCAGGAAACTCATCCTTTGGCGCGGGCAAAACCAGAGATTCCGGTTCGATAAACCCTTGCACTTCTTTAACAGAATCTATGCCGCGGTTAATCAGCACCTGTGCTAGCAAAGGCGACAAACCGATTTCGGCGGCAAACTGTTCGGCTTGCTGTGTTTGAGGCGAATAAATTTGCCACCGTTGGTTTGGCAATCGGTGAAAATGCGGGGGCACAGATGTCGGTAGCTCTTGCACGGAAGCGGAGGTTTAAAGATACATGATTAATCTTACCGAATTAAGTGCCTCAGTCAATCAATTTTAGATTTTAGATTTTAGATTTTAGATTGATGCTGATGAGTTTTTTGGTTAAAATCCAAAGGTTGTTTGTAGGAAAGCTTTTTTCGGAAGCTGTCACCGCACCCAAATAGGGATACAAGCGCGGACAGCAGTCGTGGAGACCAAAAAATTTTAGACCAAAGTTCAAACCCCCCAGATTTATCTGTGGAGTCAATCTAAAATCTTGAATCTCCAATCGACTGGCGGGAGTCGAAGAACTAAGTCTAGCAGGTATTTGCGACACCCGAGCTAGGGCGCAGAGTGCTAATTTAAGGAGGAGACTTGCATGAGTGACGATCGACCGTCGTGGTTTAAAGTTGTATTACAG
>JAICRN010000054.1 GCA_025937335.1 Microcoleus sp. TY_ISSM_2_bin.22 | reverse complement strand
TTTTAGATTTTAGATTGAACAAAGCGACCCCACTGCTACATCGGGGGGCTGGCGATCGGGAGCGAGGAGCTTTTTTCTCGATCCGCGAATGAATCCGGGGGCCCCGGACTAAATTGCTCGATCGTCAATTGCGGAGTTTCGGGATCGCGGGTGCGGTGAAAGTTAATCATCCATGCGCATCAGCTTCCGGTAAAACGATTTAGAAAAATCGACGCTACGAGTCCGCTGAAAAGTCAGGAGTACCTCAATTAAGCAACTGACAAACTCAGAGCTTTGCATGGTCACTTCGTAGCTAAGTTCAGCATTGCCGTCAAACAAAACCCGACACCGGGTCAAATCGATCGGCAAGGACGATATATTCCAACTAGCGACAAACGGCACGTTCTCCCCGCCGTCAATTTTTCTTGCCCCCTCCAAGCTTTTGAGCTTGTAGAGGCCGATAGCGTGCGGCAAAAACTTGCGCCGGGGCTCTTGACAGAAAGGCGCATAGACTTTCACTTCTTTCTCGTCGGCTGGCTTCAGTTGAGGAATAGACATATTTATACCTCAGACAATTATTAGTAGCAGATACTTGAGATCCTCTGAAAAAACTAACAGATATTCGTGGTCGATCGCAAGCAAAAGTCATCCCAAATACTCTATGCAATGCCCGTTTACCCTGTTCGGACAAGCAGCCAGCCCGCTGCTTGTCCTCCGGTCTGCTTTCGACAAAACGCCAGAAACTGGTACAGTAAATACTTATCTCTAAAATCAAAAACTATTGGTGGTTGAATCAAGTAACCTATGCAGGAGACTTCTTGGTCAGAAAACGACGCTCGCAGCGAGCTTAACTTGGACATCTCTGATTTAGCTCAAGAAGAGCTCAAGAGTTTGACCTCGAACTCGAAGCTCGGCAAAGTATTTGCCATACCAGACATGGGCGACAGGGTGTTTGACGCGGAAACAAAAGCAAAGCTCCCGGTTGCGGTGTCGGTGCCGGGAACTACCTCTTTTCCTCAAAATCTGTACCGGGGACGCCGCGGAAAAGCCGCCGCAGTGCTGACTGCGATTTGGGGCGGCACGATCGCCCTGCACTTGATTTCTTGGGGTGCGTGGGTAGTGTGGGGGCTGACGGGACTGCTGTGGATGCAAGCATTTCGAGTTTTGTTTGCTTCGCCCAAGCCCGCACTGCCACCTCTTGCCGATGAAAATCGAGAGGATTGGCCCTACGTGTCGCTGTTGGTGGCTGCGAAAAATGAGGAAGCGGTGATTGCGCGATTCGTAGAATCAATCTGCAATGTAGACTATCCGATCGACCGCTACGAAGTTTGGGCGATCGACGATCACAGCAGCGACGGCACGCCGCTAGTATTGGAACAGCTAACCAAACAGTACCCCCAGCTCAAAGTATTTCGCAGAGGAGCAAATGCCAGCGGCGGCAAGTCGGGAGCCCTGAATCAAGTTTTGCCGCTGACTCGCGGGGAATTTGTGGGAATATTTGACGCCGACGCGACGGTAACGCCGGATTTGCTGCGCCGCGTGCTGCCAGTGTTCGATGGAGAAAAGGTAGGGGCTGTGCAAGTCAGAAAAGCGATCGCCAATGCTTCGGTAAATTTTTGGACTCGCGGCCAAGAAGCAGAAATGGCTCTCGACAGTTTTTTCCAGCAGCAGCGGATTGCGATCGGCGGCATTGGAGAATTGCGCGGTAACGGCCAATTCATGCGTCGCACCGCCTTGGAAAGCTGCGGCGGCTGGAACGAGGAAACGATTACCGACGACCTAGATTTGACGTTGAGGCTGCACCTCGAGCAATGGGACATTGAATTTCTCGCTTTCCCAGCCGTGTCAGAAGAAGGAGTCACTAACGCTCGCGCCCTGTGGCACCAGCGCAATCGCTGGGCAGAAGGCGGCTATCAGCGTTATCTTGACTACTGGCGCCTAATTTTGCCGGGCCGCATGGGAACTGGGAAAACCTGGGATTTATTTGGATTTTGGGTATCTCAATATTTCTTGCCCACAGTAGCGCTACCCGACTTTGTGATGTCAATTGCGCTGCGCCGGATGCCGATCGCCAGTCCCCTAACTGTGATGACCCTTACTTTGTCAGTGGTGGGAATGTTTGTCGGTTTGCGTCGCACTCGCAAAGAGACCAAATTTGAGGTAAGGCGAGTTTTTGTCACCTTGCTGCAAACGCTGCGGGGTACTGTGTATATGTTCCACTGGTTGCTGGTAGGGGCTGTGACGGCTCGGATTGCGGTACGGCCCAAGCGGCTGAAATGGGTTAAAACCGTCCATCAAGGCGCTGCTAGTAGCATCAAGTAAACGATTAGCAGAAATATCTCGGCATCTTATTGCCCAAAGTCCGAAGATTTTCGGAGACAAAAAAACACCAAAGCTCGCCAAATATGTCCCCACCACAGCCTAATAGTAAAATTTGGCAATTCCGAGAAAAAAACACTTTGAAACAGCTTAGGTAATAGGTAATCGGCGAGGGGTAATAGCGAATAAGTAATCGGCAATACAAAAGTCTAAAATTAAAAGATAAAAGCGAAAATTTTTAACTTTTAACTTGACAAAAAACCAATTACTATCTATTAATTATGAATTGCCAATGAGGACGAATTGCTTGTTGCCAACTACCCGTCACCCGTAATTGATAATGGATTTGTTAGAGTACCAAGCTAAATCTTTATTTCGCCAGATGGCAATTCCGATTTTGCCGTCGCAGCGGATTGACAATCCCGCCGACCTCAAAGGACTGAAAATTCCCTACCCCGTTGTACTCAAATCGCAAGTGCGGGCTGGGGGAAGGGGCCGGGCGGGCGGTATCAAGTTTGTGGAAAATACGATCGATGCAGTAGCTGCGGCCCAAACAATTTTTAATTTGCCGATCGAGAGCGAATATCCCCAAGTCCTGCTGGCAGAAGCAAAGTACAACGCCGATCGAGAATTGTACTTAGCGGTACTCCTAGACCCCGTAGCGCGACGCCCGGTGCTTCTGGGTTCGAGCCAAGGAGGTATGGATGTCGAAGGGTCGATCGAGCAAATGCAGCAAGTTGCCGTAGATCAAGAATTTTCCCCGTTCTACGCGAGGCGTCTCACGCTGAAAATGGGATTGCAGGGAGACTTGATTCAATCGGTGAGCACCATTGTCGAAAAAATGTACCGGCTGTTTGTCGAAAAAGATTTAGATTTAGTAGAAATCAATCCTCTCGGCATCAGTCCCACGGGAGAGGTCATGGCTTTAGACGGTAAAGTCACCGCCAACGACGAGGCCTTGGGGCGACATCCAGACTTGGTAGCACTCTCGGAGAATAGGCTCTTGGGCGGGCTGGCACGGGAAAGGAGAAGTCCCCATGTCCCTGGCGATCGCCCCCATTCCTACTCGAAGGCTCAGCAATCGCCCGAGTTTGACCCCAAATCTAAATCCCCAATCTCGAATTCCGAATCCCTGCAATTAACCGAACTAGACGGGAATATCGGAATTTTGTGCAACGGAGTGGGCCTGACAATGGCAACTCTGGATGCTGTAACCCACCAAGGAGGAAAACCAGCTAATTTTGTGAATATTGGTTCCCTAGACCGCTACTATGCAGCAAATGCCCTGCGCGACCGCGCGGATTTGGGTCTGGAGTTAGTCGCTCAGGATAAAAGCGTTAAGGTGATACTTGTAAATATTTTGGGCAGCGCCTCCAAGACGGAGGAAATAATCGCCGCAGTAGCCGGCTATTTGGAACGGAAAGCTCGCGCTAACCGCCACATCCAAGTTGTGCTGCGGCTGGTAGAGATCGATGCTGATGCTGTTAAAAAGCGTTTGGGACAGTTGCCGGTGCAGCTAGCTAGCACTTTGGATGAGGCCGCGGCCGCTTCTGTATCATCCGTCAAGTAGCGGCAGTCGATCGGCAAAAAACAAGATTTCTGTACAGATGAAGGCCTTCTGCTTTTTACAGATCGAGTGTCAAGTGGGAAAAAATGAATTTAACTCCTGAAAGCAAAGTCCTAGTACAGGGCATTACAGAATCTCCCGCGTCAACCCGCGCCGCCCTGATGATGAAAGCATACGGCACGAATGTAGTCGCCGGTGTCAGTCCCGGTCGGGGGGGGCTGGAAATGGAGGGAATTCCGATTTTTGATTTGGTAGAACAAGCAGTGGCGGCAGTGGGTCACGTTGACACTGCGGTAATTTTTGTAGACGCTTACTCGGTGCTGGATGCGGCTCTAGAAGCGATCGCGGGAGGAATTCGGCAAATCGCGATCGTCACTGGGGGAGTGCCTCCTCTGGATATGGTGCGCTTAGTCAGAAAAGCAGAGGCTACTGAAACTTTGGTAATCGGGCCTAACAGTCCGGGGATAATTGTGCCCGACAAACTGCTGCTGGGAACTCACCCCAAGGAATTTTACACTCCCGGCCCGGTGGGGGTGATCAGCCGCAGCAGCACTTTGACTTACGAAGTGGCCCTAGAACTGACTGAGGCAGGGTGGGGACAGTCGATGGCGGTTTGTATTGGCTGCGACGCGATTGTTGGTTCTTCTTTTATGCAGTGGCTGCAACTTTTGGACGAAGACGACAGTACCGAAGCGATGGTTTTGGTGGGGGAAGTTGACGGCTGGAGCGAACAAGCTGCTGCTTCTTACATCGCCTCGGCGATCGACAAACCCGTGGTTGCTTATCTGGCCGGTCGCTACGCTCCCAAGGGGCCGTCTTTGGGCCACGCCGGCATCCTGATCAGTTCTCGCGCTGCTGCCCAGAAAGCCTTTGGAGTTACGCCCCCAAACAAAATGGCGGCTTTTGAAGAGGCGGGCATACCTGTGGCGGCTCGGCCTTCGGAGGTTCCGAAGTTGCTCAAAAAATTGCTCAAGAAAAATTGATTGCTTCGGGAGTCATAACCCTCGTGGCGGTTGGGATAGGGGTAGGGCGGGGGCGGGTTTGGTCTCAAAATTGCCTGCAGAATGCCACAAATGCGGGCTAAACCCGCCCCTAAGACACATTTATAATTTTTTTACCACAGTCCTCTGACAGGCCTCACAGGCTGCGGTGCGGGTGCTGGCAAGGGTGCGGGTGCGGGTTCGGCGCGGCGCGGCGCTGGAGGCGGAATTGTTGGCTGCACGCTGCGCCGAGGTTCGATCGGACTTTCGGTGCGAGTTGTTTCAGTTGTGCGATTTGTCGATCGCATCACATCTTGAAGCAGGCTTTGTATATTTCCGGCTAAACTCTGAACTTTCCCAACAGCGGCGCTAATGCTGGCAACATCTACGTAAACCTCTGTTAGAGGATACTTTTTCAGGATTTCCAGCAGCGATACCTTACCGTCATCCCCGGCCGCCAGTATCATCGCCGCCCGCAGAGCTTTCCCGCTTTCTGTGCGGCGCTGAGTGCGAATTGCTTGACCGATTTCGTCAGTGATTTTTTCTCCCGGGGTGCTGTAAACTACCCGGGCCAGATTAGCAGGCTTTAAACCGATTTCTAGACCCATCAACCCCCGCAATATTTGCGCGTCCATTTTGGAAAACCGGATAATTTGTTGTAGGGTTGGGGTCGTCGTGCCGTCTTTAGCAAAGTCTTCTAAGTCGCTGATATTGATGGCTTGTCGGATCGGGCCAAATGTGAGGACAATTTTTTCGGCTGCTAATGCTGTACTGCTGCTAGATAATATGCTCGCGCTTGCTCCTAAAACTAGGGCAATGCCGATCGATACAAATTTTGTTAATTTCATATTCATTTTTACTGCTCGATTAAAATTATTTCTTCGAGATTTGTACATTATAGATGCAGCAGTTATATTCTACAAGGTCGCCTGTCTAATTTGTACCCGCGTCACACCCACAATCTCGACCGAGACTTTTTCTCGATCTTGACTTTAAGAATAAGTAACCACATCTGACGCATATTTTTGCTTCTCTTCATTCTGCCTTCTACCTTCTACATCTGAGTGCCTTCTACATCTGAGTGCCTTCTACATCTGAGTGCCTTCTAGAAGTTATGTTTAAAACCAAGCGCAAATCCAAAAAATCCAAACACAAGCACAGCGAAAAAACAACAGCGCTAAGCAAAAAAGAAGTAGCAGCACAAAAACGCAAAACTTCACAAAAGCGCAATGAATTGCTAAAGGCGATCGCCATAAGCTGCTTAGTCAGCCTTGCTGCCAGCATCCCCCTGTTGTTCGTAGCCCGCCCTAAGATTGCTGTTGCAGGAGGCGCCGCCGCAGCCATCTTGCTGCTTTCCTACAAGTACCCCCGTCAAGCTTTGTGGGCTTTTCTAATTTACCTGCCTTTCAGCGGTACAATTACTTACGCAATTGGTGGCGGGAATGCTGCATTTCAAGTAGCAAAAGATGCTTTCTACATACCAGCCCTCATCGCCCTAATTCAAAGCTGCAAAAAGAAACAGTTGCCCCTGTTCATTCCCAAACAAATGCTTTCTACCTTCAGCATCCTGTTAATGATGGTCATGCTGACTTTAATTTTTGTCAACGGCGATATGCAGCTCAACCCTATGAAAGGCGACAAACCCATTTTGCAAGGAATCCTCGGCTTAAAAGTATTGATAGGTTACATTCCGCTGATTGCTTGTACCTATTATCTGCTCCGCACTAAGAAGGATTTGGTATTTTTTAGTCGAATGCACGTCGTTTTGGCGATCGTTTGCTGCCTTCTCGGTTTGATTCAATACCTGTTGCTGCAAAGTGGAAAGTGTGCAGGCACCAGAGGAATGATCGGAGAAGAATTATATAAAGCAACCCTGCAAGCTAGATGTTTTGTCGGCGGTTCTTTGGTGTTCAGTCCAGAAGTCAAATTTATTCGCTTGCCGGGAACTTTTGTCGCGCCTTGGCAGTGGGCGTGGTTTTTAATTTCTAATGCTTTTTTAACCTTTGCCTCTGCCTTTTGTGACCCTTCATTCTGGTGGCGAATTATCGGTTTATTTGGCATGGCATTAGTATTTGCCAATGCAGTTATTTCCGGTCAAAGAGCTGCTTTAGTTATGGTTCCTGTTGCCACTGCCATCCTGCTAGTTCTCACTGGTCAATTAGTTAACTTCAAACGATTTATTCCCATCGGTGCAGGACTGGCGATTCTGCTGTTTGTCGGTGCAGCAATTAACCCGGGAATTATCGAGCAGCGGTGGGAGAGTTTTGTTAGCCGCTGGAATGCTGCACCGCCCCAGCAGTTTCTCTTTAATCAATTCGAGCAGAGCAACAATTTTATCATTGACAGACCTTTCGGTAGAGGTGTGGGACGAGCCACTAATTCAACGCGAATATTTGGTACCACGCAGCTAATTGAAACTTTCCAACCTAAGTTGATCTACGAACTCGGTTATCCGGGAATGATTTCTTTTCAAATCATGGTTTTACACTTGGCTTTTCTAACTTTTAGAGCTTACCGATCTGTCAAGGACAAAAGTTTGCGGAGTTACGGAGCAAGTTTTTGGGTGTTTGTTGGATTTATTACGATCAATACTCAATACTATCCGCTAGATGTAGATCCAGTGTCCGTGTATTATTGGGTGTTAGCTGGCGCGATTTTAAAGTTGCCCAAAATTGACAAACAGGTGCAGGATGAAAAACATCACGAACTTGAGTCAAATGATTTGGAAGTTCACCAGCCATTAAAGGAGAAAAAAATTATTGCATCTTCCCCAATTTGAGAATATTTTTGAGTTGTGAGTTGGGTTGATTCTTTCTTGTTCGTTAACCCGCTTTCGCTCGAAGGCGATGCAAAGATAGCGCGCCCTTCTGAGTTTATCTGTGCTAAAACCCACCCCAACAGCATATTTTTGCTCTTAACTTTTCTGCGGTTGCCAAACCGGATGGCTAGCATTCAAATCCTTGTCGTTTGTCAATTTAGTCAATGCCGAACCGTCCCGATTAATTACATACAAGTTGCTTTTGTCTCCTTGAGTTTCATTAAATATAAAAGCGATTTGCTGGCTGTCAGTAGACCAAGCTAATTCAGAAATTTCCGACGGTTCTAGCCTGGTAGCTAGTTGATTTAGCTGGTTCCCGTCAGCATTGATTGTGTAGAGTTTTTGATTGTTGAACTCTCCGGCGACGAAAGCAATAAATTTGCCATCCGGCGACCACGAAAGTTCGCCGTAGTTGCTGGGTTTTTGGGTGAGGTTCTTGACTGTCCCCCGGTTAATGTCGAGCAGGTAGATATCTTGCTGTTCGCCTGCTGAGTCGCCGGGTTTATTGTAATAGTAAGCAATGCGGCTGCTGTCGGGCGACCAAAATATTTTGACGTTGTAAACCTCATTTTGCGGGTTGTCAGTCAAATTTTTGAGGTTGGTTCCATCGGCATTAATTGTGTAAATTTGCTGTTTCGGATAAGCGCCGAACAGGAAAGCAATTTTCGTGCGATCAGGCGACCAAATAAGTTGACTTCCCCCAGAAACATACTCGCCAGAACTTTTAGTTAGTTTGGTCACTTCCGAACCGTCGGTATTCATTTTGTAGATATATTTATCCTTGACAAATGCTACCTGCTGGGCGTCCTGCGAAAGGTAAAATTGCGATGAAATTTCCGTTTTAAGTGGAGTTCCTCCTACTTGCAAATTCCGAACTAATTTAGTTCCTTTAATGCCAGAAGTGTCGCTTATATAAAGTGACTGACTGCCGGGAGTATCAGAGGTAAAACCGTCGCAAGAACGGGCAAAAACAAGTTTCTGGCTGTTGGAAAACCAAGCTATTTCAAAATTAGCTGCTTTGCAAGCATCCCCAGCAAATTGTTTAGTTAGTCGGGAACCGTCAGCATTAACTGTATAGATGTCGGTGTCTCCACTCACGAAAGCCAACCGCTGGCCGTTGGGCGACCAAACTAAGGTAGGGCTAACATCTATATTGGGTGCAAGTTCGCGGCGGGAGGAACTGCTAGCATTGATGGCAAATAAATTGTTTCTCACCTCGCTGCCGCGCCTCTGGAGGGCGATAAACGCCAGTATCCTTGGCGTTGCTGCGGTTGTGGGAGGGCTATGAATGCTCAAAAACAAGCTGATTAAGAGTATTAGGGAGATGAGGGCGATCGCCCTGATGCGGCATAATTTATTGAAGCTGAAAAGTTGCAAAATTTCCAACAAGCTTTTCCGGGGCGCACAAGATGCCCACCCCGCACTCCACTTAAACTTTTGTGTAACAGGCTTTTGTGGAACGGGCATTTTGCCTGTTCCACATCTCAGCGGGAAATGCAAATTAAAACGCATTTTATCGATTCACCTGCTAACTTTTAAAGTGTTTGTCTGTCGATATGTCTCGACAGCCTCAAACTCTGTTTAATTCTGCCAATAATTAGCTCGAACATTTTTTTGCGGGACGGATTCTTGCTGCTGGGCGGCATCCCTAACTCGCAACACATCAAGTTCAAGTCAGTTGCACTCATTGCCAACAATTTTTGCCTCACCTCTTCTTCATTACCATTCTTAGCTTGCAAACGCAGTTCTTCATAAACTTCTAGAACATTGGCAGCCGATAAATTAGCAGATTTATTAACATCAGCACCCCTGGGAATATCCGAAGTTTTTGAGCCAGCAGAAATCACTCCCCGCTTGACTTGAGTCTCAAGCCTGGTTAATTTTCGAGCAACGTCCCGCAAGATTTCTTTAAGTTCGGTAATTTCCTCAACTAACCCTCCCCGTTCTTGTTCGGAATCAGCCAAAATTTCTTTTTTAATCATTTCAGATACTCCTCACACTCGCGCCATAGTTTTTCAAATTCTCTAACTAATTCTCGCGGCAGTTCTCCCTCATTAATCGCCCGTTTTAGCCCGACGCTTTCCCGAATCGTCGATTCTAAAAATCTAACTTCTATGTTATTATCTTTTGATATCTCATCGCAAAGTCTCTTTACTTCTCTCATGTAAAACTGAACTTCATTTGTCAGCAATCCTCCATAAATTTTAGCTTTATTCATAAACACTGCAATTTTGGGAAACGGATAAGGCTCAATCCGTTTCTGGAGCGAGTTTAAAACTAAACTCAATCCCCTAGAACCAAAATAATCGGGATTGACGGGAATCAATATTAAGTCGCAGCAAGAGAGTACGCTGTAGGTGAGGAGACTGAAGGAAGGCGAACAGTCAAAAAGCATCAAGTCGTATTTGGGGAGATTGGCAGAGTTGGCAATTTTGCCGATGAATCTGCGGATGAAGTCTTTCACACTTTTCCCCTCAAAGCCATCGATATCCAACCAATACAATTCTTCAACAGAAGGGACAAAATGCAACTGTTCGTCAATTTGATAAATAGTGTCGAAACCAACAGGAAATTTAAAGTTTTGTCCGGCTTTTTTAAAGACTTCTAGAGCGTCGTAAATTGTGAGTCTGTGCTTGATAGATTGTTCGTACCACTTACCAAACTTGTCATCTAAATGACCGGTATTTTCGTTAAGTCCGATCGCCTCTGTGAGCGACATTTGCGGATCTAAGTCTAACATCAAGACTTCTAAGTCTGTTCCTTGGGATATAATATTTCCCAGACTCCAAGTGACGGTGGTCTTTCCGACACCGCCTTTAAAGTTGATTACGGCTATTGATTTAGGACTCATGGCTAGTTTTGTTTGGATTTTGCTCAAATATAAATTAAAACATATTGTCGCGGTTAGTCGATCGCGCGATCGCCCACGAAAATCCCGCTCTGCCAATTGACATGAAAGACAGACTATGATAAAGAAATATATAATAAAATAAATAGCACATTATGTCAAATCAACTAACTCATTTGCAAATCAAAAATTTTCGCTCCCTAGCAGATGTAAAAATTCAAATCAACCCTCTCAACATTATCTTCGGCCCTAATGGAGCTGGAAAAACTACATTACTCGATACCATCTGGTTTGTGCGAGACTGTGCCATCAGGGGTGTTGATTTAGCTTCTACTGAGAGAGATCATGGGATTGGTCTGCTGTGGGATGCAGCCGATGAGGGGGAAAATATATCAATCAAAATTGTAACCCCATGGGGTGAATACGAAGTTTCATTTGGTTATTCTTCAGGTAGAATCGAACCTTTTGCGGGAGAAAAGCTTTTTTCCGATGGTGATAGTCAATTGATTGTTCGCATTATAGGCAGTGACAAAGCTCAGGTTTATCGTACAGACCTGCAAGAATTAGAATTCATTACACTGAGAGAACCAGAGAAATTAGCCCTAAGCCGATATGTAGCATTTGAGAATAGCGAACCCGCTGCCTCTAACATAGACAACTTATTGCGCGTTGTTCGCAACTATAACTCCCGGTCAGCTTCTTTGTTCAGGATAAAGCGATTTGGTTCAGAATCAGATTCTGGAGAGCGATTACAAGACAGGTGCGAGAATTTATGGTCAGTTTTGCGGAATTTACATGATAAGCGAGTCATTGATGAACGGTACGATACAATCATCAGTTTCATGCAAGAGAGCTTTCCAGCTTTTGATAATCTGTTTTTTGAACAAACAGGTCGATACACAGTCTATGGCAACTTTTTAGAAAAAGGACGGCGCAAACCAATTCGATCGTCAGGAGTATCTGACGGTCATCTCCAGATGCTGATTAATCTCACAGCTTTGTTCTCTGAAGGACAGAATCGTTATTCGCTAATTTTATTTGATGAGCCTGAAATCTCGCTTCATCCTTGGGCTTTAGCTGTTTTTGCTAAAGCTGTCAAACTCGCTACTGAAAAATGGAATAAGCAGGTTTTTATTGCGACTCATTCACCTGTATTAATTAGTCAATTTGAACCAGAAAATATTTTGACTGCGGAACTTGACAAGGAAGGAAAAACAGTCCTCAAAAGGATCAGTGAGATAGAAGGTATCCAAGATTTACTAGAAGACTATGCTACTGGATCGCTATATATGGCTGAGATGATTGCGCCTCAAAGTAAATCTGCATTAGAGGTAGCAAGTTAATGAATAGTCACGATACTACGAGTGACCAGCACTGTTATTTTTTCAAGTTTGGATTGCTGGTAACAGGAAAAACGGAAGTGGAACACATTCCCAAGTTATTTAGAACTCTAATGGAATTGCGTATTTGCTCTTTTGAAGTTATTCGCAAGGTTGAGCAGCTAGACGTAAGAACTTCAGTGAAAAAACTTAAGATGGTGGGAACTGGTAAAGACATTGCTAATAAGGAGGCTGAAAGAATTGGATTCCCAGCGAGAGAATACTTAAAATATCCATGTACTTATGTCCTGCTACTGGATGACCTAGAACACAATCGAACCGATCGAGCACCACAAATTTTTGACAAATACCGAAATGTACTTGATACTATTTTGCTCGACCAAAAACACCGTGCTTCAGTTCACTTTTTAGTGAATATGCTAGAAGCATACTACTTCGCTGATGCTGCTACCGTCAATGGAGTATTAGGAACCAGCTTAAACGATTACGAGGGAGATGTGGAAACGATTCGCCATCCCAAAGGTGAACTAAAACAGATATATTCGGGATTTAATGAAAAGGAACACGGCGGCCAAATTCTCGATCGACTTGATGTTGAAAAGGTTTTATCCGATCCGAATACTTGTGCTTCTCTGAGAACCTTATTTGCATGGTGTTTAAAGGCTTTGGGACAAATACCTACCGATAAATATCAGGTTTCAAGTGGAAAATTAAGTAACATAACCAAAGCACAATTGGATAATATATAATTTTTAAATTTCTGGCAGGTTTTTATTCCCGATAAAACGTAAGGTGCGCAATGCGCACCCTACAAGCTTTTTTAGCGTTTCACCAGTAAGGTGCGCAATCCGCACCCTACAAGTTGTTTTAGCGTTTGACCAACTTCTTAGAAACCTTCCGCAAGCGAATTGACTTCGGTGTTACTTCCACCAATTCATCCTGGCCGATGTACTCCAAAGCGCGCTCCAAACTCATGTCGATCGGCGCTTGCAATTGCACCAATTCTTCACCGCCAGATGCACGGTGGTTTGTCAACTGCTTCGACTTGCAAATATTCAACTCCATATCTTGATTTCGGTTGCTTTCCCCGATAATCATTCCTCTGTAAACCTTGGTACCGGGGGTAATGAAAAATACGCCGCGGTCTTCAGCATTTTGCAGTGAATAGTAGGTGGCTGTTCCTTCTTCAAAGGAAATCAATACTCCGTTGCGACGGGCGACAATTTCTCCGCCGAGGGGGCGATAATCCAGGAAGCTGTGATTCATAATTCCAGCCCCGCGAGTCAAGCGCATAAACTCGCCTCGGAACCCGATTAAACCGCGGGCCGGAATTGAAAATTCTACTTGCGTGCGGCCGGTGCTGCTGACGTGCATATCTTGCATTTCTGCTTTCCGCTGACCGAGGCGTTCGATGCAGCCGCCCACCGCTTCTTCGGGTACGTCTAACACCAGACATTCATAGGGTTCGCACGGAGTACCGCCGACTTCGCGGTAGATTACTTGCGGCTGGGATACTTGGGATTCGTATCCTTCCCGGCGCATATTTTCGATCAGGATGCCGAGGTGAAGTTCGCCGCGACCTGATACGAGGAATTTGTCGGGAGAATCGGTTTCTTCGACGCGCAAGGCGACGTTGGTTTCGAGTTCTCGCATCAGTCGATCGCGAATTTGCCGAGATGTCACCAAACTTCCTTCTTGACCGCAGAACGGCGAATCGTTCACCGAGAAAGTCATCTGCAAAGTCGGTTCGTCAACCTTAATTAAAGGCAGCGCTTGCGGGTCGTTCGGACAGGTAATTGTCTCGCCAATATAGGCATCAGCAAAACCGGCAACGGCGACAATATTACCAGCGGAAGATTCTTGGATATCAATCCGCTTCAGGCCTTCAAAGCCCATCAATTTGGTGATTTTTGATTTGACAAGCGCGCCGCTTTCTGTGATTAAGACTGCTTGTTGACCCACTCTAATTGTGCCGTTGTGGATGCGGCCGATGACAATGCGACCCACGTATTCGGAATAATCCAAGGTGGTGACTTGCAGTTGCAGCGGTTTGTTGGGGTCGCCTACGGGGGGCGGTACGTGGTCTAGGATTTCTTCAAACAGCGGTTTCATGTCCACTGCTTCGTCGTCCAAAGTTTTTTTAGCTGTACCGTTGAGTCCGGAACCGAAAAGATAGGGGAATTCGCATTGATCGTCGTCGGCGCCGAGTTCTAAGAACAAGTCTAAAACTTTGTCAATAGCTTTGTGGGGGTCTGCTTGGGGTCGATCGATCTTATTCACAAAGACGATCGGGCGCAGTCCTTTTTCTAGGGCTTTTTTGAGCACGAAGCGGGTTTGCGGCATCGGGCCTTCGTTGGCGTCTACGATCAGCAGACAGCCGTCAACCATGCCGAGAACTCGTTCGACTTCGCCGCCGAAGTCCGCGTGTCCGGGCGTATCGACGATGTTGATCAGGGTTTCTCCGTACCTGACGGCGGTGTTTTTGGACAGGATGGTAATGCCGCGTTCGCGCTCGATATCGTTGGAGTCCATGACGCAATCCGGGACTTCTTCCCCTTCGCGGAAGATCCCGGACTGTCTGAGGAGAGCGTCCACAAGGGTGGTTTTGCCGTGATCGACGTGAGCAATGATAGCGACGTTGCGAATGGGAAGACTCATAATGCGTCTGGGACGTTAAACGGATTTAACTAAAGATTTCTTAATAATTGTAGCGCATGAAGTCAAGGGCCGATCGGGGCGGCTTGAAGATTGGAGTGCGATCGTCGGTAAAATCAAGATTAGGGAAGCGCAACCGAGAGAAATTGAGATTTACACTACCCCTGACGGCAGAGTTCCTTTCGATCGGCGATTTTGAGTTTGCCCAGGTGAAGAAGGTTGGATAGGGGCCGATCGCCGATATTAAGATGAGGGTGCAAGTACGATCGACCTTATGGAAGTACAACCCAGAGATATTCAGCAGTATCAGATACCTGATGGCAAAGTTCCTTTCTCGGAGTGGTTGGAATCTCTCCCTTGACTT
>JAICRN010000332.1 GCA_025937335.1 Microcoleus sp. TY_ISSM_2_bin.22 | reverse complement strand
TAGGAGTCCCATTACAGCTCCCTCGTGTATCAGAGGCGTCACAATTTGCCTGCGTTGCTCCCACACATTCTCCGGGCCTTGGCACTGATTGGAACCGCGTTCATTACTCGGAAGCCGCTCGGGTGCGATCGCCCCTGCGGTTGATTCTTCCACAGGAAGAACCGGCGGCGCTAGCAGTCGCGGCACTGGTTTCACTGTCGAGCTTTCGGAAGATGGCAACCTCAACCCCTGATTTTCTTCCGATTCGGCTGAGGTTTCTGGGTAAACCGCGATCGGCACCAACTTTGCTTCGCTGCCTTCTACCAGCTCTTGTGTCAGGTATACCGCGCTGAATTTCGCTCCCAAACTAACCGCGATCGCCACCTGCGATCGGCAAAGCTTGACAAATTCTGAACTGGCTGGCATTAACATGAGCGCCACATTAAGATATCTAACGGAATTCTAAGTAAATTACAAACGATCGGCGGCCGATTACAGAAGAGAGACTTTTAGATTTCAGGTTTCTTGACTTCGATCGAAGGCAGCTATGTTGAAGGCATGGGGCTTTCGTGAACCCAAATTGCCCCGCATCGCCGTCGGCGCAGCTTCACAGATCCCTAAGCTGGGCTGTAGCCGGAACTTGCGGCCCACCATACCACAACCGCTACACTTTTGTCGATCGGCACGAATGTTAAGATTATGTCGATATATTAAAAACAGTTGAAGTTTAGAGCTAGAACGGATATACTGGCCTCGGATTTGGTAGCTATCATTACAACCTGTCTGCTCATACTGTCTGCTCACAGAGGAGGTAAAGAAATTGGCCAGGAGACGCAAACGCAAGAGTCGCCGCCGACAAGAAGGACGCAGAATTTTAGAGTGTGTGCCTCAATATAGCATCGAGAGCGGCGAAGATAAACCCGTAACAGCGGCTCGCAAGTTCATCCATGCCGAAGGCATTGCTCCCCCAGCTTTGCTGTTAGTCAAGCGTAACGAGCATACCACTGACAGATACTTCTGGGCTGAAAAAGGTTTATTTGGAGCCCAATACGTAGAAGAGAACCATTTCTTGTTTCCCAGCTTAAAGGTGATGTTGGAAGCTACCACAGAAAAAATTCCTGTGGTGTCAGCGGGTCGCGCATAGCTCAAAATGTTTAGCTCAAAACATTGACAGCAATGTTTTTCTAAGTCTTTTAACAAAAGCGCGAGAGTTCTCATTGTCTGGAGAGTGCCAACTGAATTGATGCGAAAAGTCCTTAGGAATTAGGGTATAAGGAGCCATCGCAACAGGCTCGATCGCTGCAGCGAGCGATCGCCACAATTGGCACTTTCACGATAATGGTTTTTTTTGACTGTTTTGTCGATCGAACAAGCGGATCAAAAAAACAGCCAACGAGAGAGCTGCTCTTGAGTCATCGTTTTGTCTGCTCGAACTCTAACTACGGCATCTAGCATATCAAAAAACGTTCCGCACGAAACTTTTAATCGATCGGTTTCAAATCTAAAGCTTTTTGCATAGCTGCTAGTTCGTCGCGGTGAGCCCTGACAGTAACAAAGCTCTTGGTTTGGCTTCCCGACTCAGCAACTGATTCGAGTTTGAGCGAAACTTGCTCATAGCGTCCAGCTTTTTTCCAGTAAAATACCCCCGCCAGCGGCGACAGCAGTACCAAAGCTAGGAAAATTTGACCCTGCTGGGGAACTAGCATTCCCAAAACCAGTCCCAAGCACAGAGCGCCACCTGCACTCAGCAGAGTTAAAAAAATAGCTAGAAACCAACTCGGCCTGACAAAACCCTCAAAGGTAACTTTATAGTTGGGGGCATCGACGGCTGCAACTCGGTAAGCTCTCTGGGCAAAATACTGTTGTAACTCGGTTAACAGTGACTCTTGAGCGCTCTCGGAAGCAAGCTTGACTTGTTCGATTCGATCTTTGACTGAAGCCTTGATGAAGAAAAACAAGCCAACAGCCAGCAGTAGCGTGAGCACAAATGTTGAAGGAAGAACAGCAGTATCCATCGGTAGAAGTTTGTGTAATTAAAACGATCGACTATTACTTTACAGAACTTGACATACGAAAGCGATCGAGGACTTACGCAGACACTTTTTTACCAAAATTCGCAGAAAGCTTCTTCTGCAAGGCGTTTTTCTCCCCATGACCAAATCCCCATATCTCCCCCATCATCCCTAATTCTCAAGTGACAATACGTAAGTCCTGACGCGCCGTGTAGATGCTTGCATCGCTGTGCGGCGATGCAAGCAAAGCGAAGGCAATCGGGCAAATCGCTTTGCAAGTAGCGCCAGCATCTCCAGAGTTTAGGCATCCGATTCAAACTCGGTTAACCCGTCTGACCAGTTTCTAAGGCGCGGGGCCGACGCCCTGACGCGCCGTTTCCCTGACCGATGTACTCGTGCCAGAGACGAGCGAGGTCTTGAGCTTGGTGCCGCCACTCAGGGAGGATTTGATACATCCGCCGGGGACGGCCGCGTCCTTCTACTTTTTTCCAGTAACCGGTGATTACGGCTTCATCTTCGAGGAATTTCAGAGCGCTGTAGAGTACGGTATCAGAAAGTCGGTAGATGGGGAATTCCCTCTCTAGTTGGCCAATCAGTTCTGTACCGTAGGAATCTCCGCGCAATAACACCGAGAGAATGTAGCACACTGCTAGTTCCTTGTTTAGATAAACAGGAGGGGGGTCTTGAAAAAATTGATAGATATGTTCAAACTTCATCTGTCTTGTCCGCTGGAAACTCTCGTGATACCGTCAGGTTAACGGGAGAGGAAAGCGGGGCGGGGTGTGCCGCTTCCTAAGGATTAAGTGGGACACCGGGGAAACAGAGGTGCAGTATTTCCCCGGTAAATGTTGATGGCCCCAAAGGCTTGTCCTGCACTTCGGTAATGTTTGCCTGCGCCTTGGTCGAGCAGCGCTGACGTAACGCCGCTTACTAACTTCCTCTTCCAATCTATCGCAGCGAATATTGTCAAGTGTGCGACGATCGCCTGCAAGAGTTGGCAGTTAGTTCGGGAGTTGGTGTTTTAACTGAATTTGCAGTTGATGTTTGCGCCCTAGCGCAGGCTTTAAACCGAACTCAGGCCTAACATGGCGCGCAGTGTAAAAGTTAGAAAGACAAAAGTCGCTACAATCGAACTAATCAGGGCGATCGCAGTTGTCGGTCGATCGAGCAGGGGTTTGAGTCGCTCGAACAGGAAAAAGAAAATTCCCAGACATACCGTAATCAAAAAGCGGGGGTAGCGAGAGACGTTATTAATAAAATCTTGCATTGGCTTGGTGGGGTAAAGTGTCACAGCTCGATCTTTGACTGGTAACACTTGTGAGCGAGTTAGACAATTTTGGCACAGCCGGAGCTAAATCTGCCAATCGGGCGATCGGACATTTTTGTCAGCGATGCTGACATATATAAATTCTAACGAAAACTTTTCGCCGATCGTTCCGGCACTGTACTGTTTAATGCCGCGCGACCTCCGGTGACAACTTCAGAAGTATTTATATTGAGTTCTAGTTGTGATAAATATTATAGGGCCGTTATTTCTAGATAAATGTCTGCTTCCGCACCTTTTCAAATCTTTCCGCGTCCCTTTCTGAAATGGGCAGGAGGTAAAACCAAGTTGATTGGACAATATCAACCTTATTTTCCTGAAAAGTTCACAACTTACTACGAGCCTTTTTTGGGCGGCGGAGCTGTATTTTTTTACTTAGCACAGCAGCACCCTGGTTTGCAAGCTATTTTAACAGATATTAATCCTGAATTGATTAATGCTTATCGCTGTGTCAGGGATAAAGTTGAAGAGCTGATTCTACTTTTACAGGAGCATCAGTTAGAACACACCAAGGACAATAAAAGTTATTATTACTGGGTGCGATCGCGCTCCTACAAAACAGATACAGAAAGAGCAGCACGGCTAATTTACCTCAATAAAACTTGTTACAACGGTCTCTACAGAGAAAACTCAAAAGGTGAATTTAATGTTCCCATAGGTCGATACAAAAATCCTCAAATTTGTCAAGCAGATTTACTGCGATCGGTTTCCTCTTTACTCGCTCCCGCTCAAATAGAAGTGAGAAAGTTCGATAAAATTTTAGATGTTGCTACTAGCCACGAAGACTTTGTTTATTTTGACCCGCCTTATTATCCGATCAGTGCTACGAGTAACTTTACGGCTTACAACAGGGATAATTTCAAAGAATCTGAACAGCTTATACTGAGAGATATTTTTGCAGAACTTGCAGAACGTGGCGTGAAAGTTATGCTGTCCAATTCTAACTGCGATTTCATCGAAAAAATCTACAGCGACAGTCAAGTTTTTTCCAAAAAGTTTTGGCCAAAACTAATTGAAATATCAGCCTCTAGGGGGATTAATTCTAATAGTTGCAAGCGCGGAAAAATTAAAGAATTATTAATACTTTCTTTTTAGATTACACTTAAGCCAACTGTCTACCTAAACATATTTTGTAGGAGTAACTGGTGGTACCCCGCAGGCGGCAAAGTTTCGTAAATCCTGTTACAGATATTTGTTAGCCCATGTAATGAAACCTTCGAGCTTGTGAACTGCCAACAGATTTTGATTGTCAGGAATTTGTTTTTTAAACCAGTCTATCGAACCTTGCCTCATACCGTCACCGCCCACTATAACAATAGTGGGTATCCGATAACAATTTTTAATATTTAAATTTAGGTAAGGATACTTCTCGTCTACTGAACCTTTGTCTTCTTGCCACTTGCACTCAACAATTAGACCCCGAGGAAACAAACCGGAACCAACAATATAAAAATCGACATTTATTTCAGTTTCATAGATGCTAGACCCGATATAAACTTGTTTAGCATATCGCTTGGGATTTTCAGTAGAGATTAAGAGCCAATCTCGCTTGCGCTTTTTCGGCAACTGGGGACATATTTCGAGGTATCCGTGGCCTCTCAACGTACCTTCTACAGTTGTTTCTAAAACAAAACCAGTTTTATTGGCTCTAATACCCCTATTCATTTTGTTGCCTCCTGAATATAATCTAAATTAAGCCGATCGCACTTCGATCGCTCCCCTATCAAAAACCCGTTTGTCAGTACCGATAGAACTGACAAACATTCGGTCTTCATAGACATCAAACGTCGCAAAACTCAGGCGGCTAGCAGAATACTCCGTCCACTCAGAACGACTCACCGGACGAGTGCCACCGCCGGCACCGCAAATTAAATAAGTCGTACCGTTAATCGATCGAGTGCGTTCGTAACTGTGCTCGTGTCCGTTGATATAAAGCTGCACGCCGTACTTTTGAAACAAAGGCGTCAAAGTCTTAATAAAAGGTTGATTCACTCCGTACAGACCAGAGGAATAAATCTGGTGGTGGCCGAACACAACTTTCCAAGGTGCGGTGCTCTGACGCAACTCTTTTTCCAGCCAAACAAGCTGATTTTCCCAGTCAGCATTGTGATTGGTATCTAAAGCAAAAAACTGTACCGGATCGCGCCGAAAAGTATAGTAGCGACCTTGCATATTAAAACCCGCATATTTAACTTGCGCATCGCCGTTAGCAGTGCGGATGTCGTGATTTCCCAGACAAGCATAAAATTTTACGTCTTGCTGCAATAACGGCTGATAAGGCCGCTCGAAAACAGCATTAATTTTTTCAATTTCGCCGTTATTGTAGATATTGTCGCCGGCGAGAACAACAACATTAAAAGGGTTTTCCCGGTGATATTGCACCATAGCCTCAGCCACAGCATACTGACCTTGGGCGCCGGTACCGGTGTCGGCAACCGAAATAAAGCGTAAAATAGGCGGTGAGGCCGGCAAAGGGACGATCGCCCTTTCTCCCTCAACGTTAGAAGGCATAGCAGCGTTGGCGTCTGTACCCCAGGAAGTCCGAAGCTGAATCATTTTCGAGACTCCGGCAAAACCTAAGCTGCTGAGACTGCCTAAAATTAGAAAGTGACGGCGTTTGATGCTCATTTTGATTCGGTTACAACTAAGTTAAATGATAAATTAAGGTTGAGATGGCTCAACTAAAATTTATCTCGTTTAGATATATTTGCAACGCCCCAAGGCAGAGAAAATGTCAGAAGAACAACTAAACCAGTCAACTCCAGAACCGTCTCAATCTCCGACACCGCAGGTTGATTCGGCTGCAAAGTCTGCCCCCACAGGCAGCAAAACTCAAAATGCCAGCAGCGCGGTTCCCAAAAATCAGAGAATCAAAGCTTTGATGGCATCGATTGGGAATTTGGGAAAAAAAGAGAAAAAATTAGCAGCCGAACCCCCGTTGCAGCCCCAAAAGCCGATCGCGCGTACCGCTTCAGACTCAGCAACAGCAACTCCTCCGGCTGTTGCTGCGGAAGTTAACAGCGTGCCTCCAAAAGTTGCTGTAAAAGTTGAGAAAAAGCCTGTATCCCAACGCCCGGAAGGGAGTTTTTTAGAGAAAGTCGTTGTACTTTGGCAAAGTATTGTACGGCTAGTGCGATCGCTACTGCCACCATCTGCCAACGAGAAGCTATCCGATCCAATTTTAAACGCCGCATTAGCCGCAATTCTGATCGTTGCAGTCGGTTTAACTTTCAACAGTTTCTCGGCAAAAC
>JAICRN010000363.1 GCA_025937335.1 Microcoleus sp. TY_ISSM_2_bin.22 | reverse complement strand
TTTCCATATCCAAGATACTGGCGTGGGAATGGCACCAGAACAGTTAGAAAAAATATTTTTACCGTTTGAACAAGTCGGAAATATTCAGCAGAAGGCAGAAGGAACCGGGTTAGGATTAGCGATCGCACAAAAAATTGTTCAAATGATGGGAGGCGAAATAAAAGTCGAAAGTATACTCGGTCAAGGCAGTATTTTTTCCCTCGATTTAGAGCTGACTAAATCATCTGAATATATTGAGGAAACGTCGCTCAATAATTCAATTAATTTAAATGGTTTTAAAGGAAATAAAAATAAAATTCTGGTCGTAGACGATCGATTTGAAAATCGAGGTTTTCTGATAAATCTTTTAGAACCACTAGGTTTTCAAATCGTGGAAGCTTGTGATGGACAAGAGGGCTTAGATAAAGCTGCTGAGTTTAAACCAGATCTGATCGTCACAGACTTAGTGATGCCAGTAATGGATGGATTTGAAATGTCGCGGCGCTTGCGGAAATCACCAGAATTTAAAGATGTAATATTGATAGCATCCAGCGCCAGCGTGTTTAACTTCGATCGGCAAAATAGCAAAGAAGCAGGTTGCAACGAGTTCCTGTCAAAGCCTATCCAAGTAGAAGAATTACTAGAATTATTAAAGATTTATTTGCAAATAGAATGGACTTACGACCAACCTGCTGATTTGGCGAACGAACAGCAGGAAAGTTTCACTAATTTATTAAATATTCAGAGTAGTGAGCTGGTGATACCGCCATCAACAGAGCTGCTAGCGCTGTTCAATGCGGCTCGGATCGGCGATATTGAAATTGTTGAGCAGGAAGCCAATAGACTCAAGCAGATAGACGGGAACTATCTACCATTTGCTAATAAAATATTGCAATTTGCGAAAAATTTTGAAGAAAAAGAACTGCTAGCTTTTATGAAGATCCATTTTGGAAAATAAAATGTTTAACAAAAACGAAAATGTAATTTTAATTGTTGATGATAACCCGAATAACCTAAAACTTCTGTTCGATTTTTTGAAGGAGTCAGGCTTCAAGGTTTTAGTGGCTAAGGATGGGGAAAGTGCTATTGAGAAGCTACAAGAAGTTTCGCCAAATATCATATTGTTAGATGTGATGATGCCGGGGATAGATGGGTTTGAAACCTGCTACCGCTTAAAAGCATCGGTGGCAACGAAAGATATCCCTGTGATTTTTATGACAGCTCTTACCGATCGCGTAGATAAGGTTAAAGGTCTGTCAATGGGCGCAGTAGATTATATCACCAAACCCTTTCAGCAAGAGGAAGTCCTAGCCCGCGTGCAACTACACCTGAGACTGCGAAATTTGACCAAAACTCTGGAAGAACAAAATACGCTTCTCAAACAGGAAATTGAAGCGCGAAAAGAAGCGGAAGCCGCCTTGCAAAAACTCACAAGTGAGTTAGAGGAACGGGTGGCTGCTCAAACGGCTGAACTTACACAAACCGTCAACCAGCTTCAACAGGCTCAAGTTCAGTTGTTGCAAAGGGAAGAAAAATTAGGACATGATGCTTTTCACGACGCGCTAACGGATTTGCCTAACCGCGCTTGGTTTATGAATCGGCTGCAACAGGCGATCGGCAAGGCGTGCAGATGTGAAGATTATTTATATGCGGTGTTATTTATTGACCTCGATCGCTTTAAAGTGGTCAATGATAGCCTCGGACATTTGGTTGGGGATGAATTACTAAAAAGCGTTGCTCGTCAACTGCAAGCTTCTTTACGCCACACAGATGCAGTTGCGCGGTTTGGAGGAGATGAATTTGTGCTCTTGCTAGAAGATATCAAAGATATTGATGAACCAACCAGGGTAGCTGAACGCATCCAAAACCAATTAAGGCAGCCGTTTAATTTGAATGATTATGAAGTATTTACCGAGATCAGCATTGGCATTATCCTGAGCACAATGGATTACGATCGCCCAGAAGACGTACTCAGAGATGCGGATATCGCAATGTATTATGCTAAAGCTCAAGGCAGAGGGCGTTACGAAGTTTTCGATCCAGCGATGCAAGCTGTTGCGATGACGCGCTTGCAGTTGGAGAACGACTTGAGAAGGGCGATGGTGCTACAAGAATTTTGCGTTCACTACCAGCCAATTGTCTCCCTTTCTACGGGGCAACTGAGTGGCTTTGAAGCTTTAGTGCGCTGGCATCACCCATCTGGAACCATCTACCCGCCTGCCGAGTTTATCCCTGTGGCTGAAGAAACTGGTTTGATCAATGAACTGGGGTGGTGGGTTTTGCACGAAGCTTGTCACCAGATCCGTATTTGGCAGCAACAGTTTCCCCAAACACCTCCCTTGGCGATTAATGTCAATCTTTCCCCCGTGCAGCTTAAGCAAGTCAACCTACTCAATCGAATTGAGGAGATTTTGCAGCAGACTGCCCTTCCAAGCTACTCTCTAAAACTAGAGATTACTGAAAGCTGCATTTTAGAAACAGTATCCAGGGAAGAAAAGATGTTGAAGCAGCTAAAAGCTCTAGGCATTCAGTTGTGTATCGACGACTTTGGCACGGGCTACTCTTCTTTAAGCCGCTTGCACGAGTTTCCCATTGATACTTTAAAGATTGACCGCTCTTTTGTCAGCCGCATTGGGGCAGACAACAGTGGCATAGAAATTATCCAGACGATAGTGACCCTGGCTCGCAGCCGAGGTATGGATATCGTGGCAGAAGGCATAGAAACGCCTACACAGCTACAGAAACTGCAAGAGTTGGGGTGTGAGTTGGGGCAAGGATATTTATTTTCTAAGCCTGTAGACAGCTTCCAGGCAACCGAATTATTAGGCCTAAAAGTAGGGCTACTAAGCTGGCTTCCTATCTAGTGCGCCTCGATAAATTTTATGAAACTATTGCAGTGTACGCTGCCCGCTGGGGGGTGCCGAAGGTGGGTTTAAACCTTACCGCAGTCACTACTATCGCTCTTGATTTCCCCAAGTTCAAGATCGCGATCGGATCGTTTTTACAATCATAAAATTGCTCGTAAGTCAAAAAAAAGTCTAAATTTTTACAAAAATCGGCTAATTGTAAAGAGTTGATAAAACAAAGAGGGGTTACACCCCTCATAAGTTATAGTCACATATATAGATGCACCCTGATGGCTTTCCCGTTCCACAAGAGCGGGATTTTTATTGGACAGCCGGAGCGTTAGTTTCACAATACCTACTACAGATAAAATGACGTGGGGATGCAAAGATTAAAGATATAGCAGAGCTCAAGCTCAAACTAGGGCGCAGATCGATCGAACATCAGCGCTAACTCTGCGAAATAACCCAAAAGCGGTAGCATAGTTTGGGAAACGGCATCAACTGAAGATGAACTTAGCGCCAGCCACAGTCCTGCAACAGGGCAAATACCAAATTAACGCGACTTTAGGCATAGGAGGGTTCGGCATCACTTACCGAGCTATCCACACCCATTTAAACCAAACCGTCGTACTCAAAACCCTCAACGAAAGTCTGCGCCAACACCCAGAATCTGCCCAATTTCAGCAGCAGTTTATTGCCGAAGCCCAACGCCTGTCGCGGTGTCAGCATTCCAACATAGTCAGGGTAATCGACTTTTTTGAAGAAGCCGGACAGTCTTTTATCGCAATGGACTACATTCCGGGCCAAACTCTCGCCCAAATAGTCGAAACCGATCGGCCGCTGCCAGAAGCCCAGGCCCTGCACTATATTCGGCAAATAGCCTCAGCCTTAAGTACAGTTCACCACAGCGGATTGCTGCACGGAGATATCAAGCCAGAAAATATTATCCGGCGAGCCGATTCTCATCTGGTAATGTTAATAGATTTCGGCATTGCCCGCGGCTTTACCGCTGGCACCAAACAAACCCACACTAACTTGCTCTCGCCCGGGTACGCGCCGATCGAACAATACCTCTATGACGGTAAATGTACACCGGCCACAGACATCTACGCGATCGCAGCCACCCTCTACTACTTACTATCCGGTGTAGCGCCCGTAGCAGCACCCCTGCGCGAGCGCATTCCCCTGGCCGAGTTGCGGCAATTTCAGCCGAACCTCAGCCCGGGAATCGAGCGAGCCATCCTTCAGGGACTCGAAATCGACCCCCACAACCGCCCTCAAACAGTGGAAAATTGGCTCACCATGCTGCAAGAAACAGAGCGAGTACCAGCAAAGAGAAAAGGCAAGCAAAGTCTGCGATTGCCCGCACCTCCCCCGCCGCAGTTGACTTTGCTGGCGTTTCTCGTAACGGCTGCAATTGCAGGCTGGATGGGTTTTGACCTAGCATGGCACTACAACAGAACCAGTATCAGCAGCAATCGATCCACAATTGAATCCTTCCCATCTCTGGAAGATTTGCTCAAATCCGGCAATTTTTCAGGGCCGATGTTCGGGCAGCCGTCTGTCGAAAGCAGCCCTCTCTACCCGATCGAACTCAACAAGCGCCCTAAACCGCCCTTAGAAAGCAGCAACATTCCCGAACAGATCGAGCCCTCTGAAACTAGCGCCGAACCTTCTGAGTCCCCAAGCCCGGAAACTCCCGCCCCGGAGCCCGAACCCCTACCTGAGCCATCCCCGACGCCCGAGCCCCAAGAGCAGCCTTCTGAGTCCCCCATTCCCGAGCCTCAAAACGAAATCGAGCCAGCACCCCAACCAGAACCCGCACCGGTACCGGAAGTTGCGCCCCTGCCGGCAGAACCGCCCCCCGCACCCGCTCCGCCTGCCCCTGAGAGTGCTGAAACCTTGCCACCCTCGGAATCCTCGCCACCTGCACTAGCGTCGCCGATCGAGCGAGCGCCTGAGCCTGCGATACCGAGCAGCAGCAGCAATTCAGATAGTTCGATCGCACCTGATTCACCACCCCCTGCGGCAGATCCCGCAGTGCCTTTTCCTGAACCTGCGACAAATTAGTATTGTTTGTGTTCCTTAAAAGTGCGGACAAATACTTGGTTTTATGAGTCAGCAAATAGGCGATCGGTAGTGGAGATAATAATGCCCTTCCCCGCCAACGACTCTCTTGCAAAACCTGCGGTAGAATCGGAAAATCCCAACATTCTAGCTCAGAGTTTATTGAATATTTCCTATTCCCTCTGCAATCCAAATGCCCGCAAAAAAATGCAGGACTGTTTTCTATTTTGATTTAAATTATGTTAGAATATGTGCGCGGCACTGAGGTGGTGTGATGTCGCGTATTACTGCTGCGAAGCTGCAAACATTTTTGTACAAAGCAACCCCAACCTCGAATGGGAGCGAGTGTAAGCGAGGCTTTTTGGCTAAGCCGTTGCGCGTTAGACTGTTCTAACTCTCAAGAATCCCATCCCCGATCGAGGGGTGGGAGTGTCAATTCCCCCAAACTTCCTTTCTTTGGGAACAAGCACCATCGGGGACAAGCAAGTTATAATTTGTTGCGGAAGCGCACAGAGATTTTTTATGAGTAAACCCCCAGTTCATGCTTTTTTTGTAGGCCGAGCACTTGCCGAAGCACTGTACGAGCAATTAGAAAGCGCAGCAACCAACGCTTTCTCTGAACTCGGCAAATTTGACGCAGAACAAAGAGAACGCCTGCGGCAGTTCACCGATCGAGTTGTGGAACGGGCTAATCGAGCTTCGGAGGAGGCGATGCAGACCAGAACTGGCACTGCAAGCACCACCACCATTGAAGACATCCATCCTGCAGAGTTGCAAGCGACTATTGACGAGCTGCGCGCCGAAGTCGCTCTGGTGCGATCGGAATTGCAGCGCTACCGCAGCAGTTTGCCCTAGCGCTCGATGCCCCGACCACAACTATTATTTACGACTACGTGAGCGCAAAGCAATGCGCTCCTGCGCTCCTACCTGCAATCAAAACAACAACATAAAATAAGCAATTTGGGAACCCAAGTGTCTGCTCTCCTTGATGACTCTGTTAATCGCCAGCGCTCAAACAAGCGCACTGGCGACGGCGATGAGCCAAAAACTGCTGCTGGTAAATCCTACAAAAGTAAAGCTTATCGCTGGAATCGCGAAAAATACTCCC
>JAICRN010000214.1 GCA_025937335.1 Microcoleus sp. TY_ISSM_2_bin.22 | reverse complement strand
CACATTCGTTATTTTGAAAGCAAACTAGAGACTTCGCGGGTGCTGATTAATACGCCTTCTTCTCAAGGTGCGATCGGCGATTTGTACAATTTCCGCCTCGATCCCTCCCTTACCCTCGGTTGCGGTAGCTGGGGCGATAATTCCATTTCTGTCAACGTGACACCCCATCACCTGCTCAATATCAAAACCGTAGCAGAACGGCGCGAGAATATGCTCTGGTTCCGCATTCCTCCCAAGATTTATTTTAAGTCGGGTTGTCTTCCTGTAGCTTTGAGGGATCTTGCAGGTAAGAAACGTGCTTTGATCGTGACGGATAAACCTTTGTTTGAATTGGGATTGATTAAGGAAGTCACAGATAGTTTGGAAGAAATCGGCATCGCTCACTACACATTTTACGATGTGGAACCCGATCCTTCGCTGGCTACTGTTCGCAAAGGTTTAGAAATCTGCAATAGTTTCCATCCAGATGTGATTATTGCTTTTGGTGGTGGCTCGCCGATGGATGCTGCTAAAGTAATGTGGCTGATGTACGAGCATCCAGAAATTGAGTTTGAAGGATTGGCGATGCGGTTTATGGATATTCGCAAGCGGGTATACGAACTGCCGCCTTTGGGTTCAAAAGCAATTATGGTGGCAATTCCAACTACTTCGGGAACGGGTTCGGAAGTCACGCCTTTTGCGGTTGTTACGGATGAACGATCGGGGATTAAGTATCCGCTGGCTGATTATGCTCTGACTCCGAGTATGGCGATCGTCGATCCAGAAATTACGCTGAATATGCCCCGGAAACTGACTGCTTACGGCGGCATTGATGCGCTAACCCACGCTTTAGAAGCTTATGTTTCTGTGTTGGCTTCTGAGTATACAAATGGTTTGGCTTTAGAAGCGATTCGTTTGCTGTTTAAATACCTGCCCAGCGCTTACAAAAATGGTGCTAGCGATCCGAAAGCGCGGGAGAAAGTACATTATGCTGCTACGATCGCCGGGATGGCATTTGCCAACGCTTTTCTGGGGGTTTGTCACTCAATGGCTCACCAATTAGGTGCAACTTGCCACGTCCCTCACGGTTTAGCGAATGCGCTGATGATTTCCCATGTAATTCGCTACAATGCAACGGATGTTCCGTTCAAACAAGCGATTTTTTCTCAAAACAAGTATCCTAACAGCAAGTGGCGTTATGCTCGAATTGCGGACTATCTGAATTTGGGCGGCGATACAGAAGAGGAGAAAGTGGAGAAGTTGATCGCAGCCGTGGAAGATTTGAAGCGTCAAGTAGATATTCCGAGTACAATTCAGGAGGCTCTTGCCAGTCAGGGAATGAGCGATGATTTCTTTTTTGCTCGGGTTGAGGAAATGGCCGATCGAGCTTTTGACGATCAGTGTACCGGAGCGAACCCCCGCTATCCGCTGATTGAAGATTTAAAGCAACTTCTGGTGCAAGCGTACTCTCACGGCGACACTTCTGAGGTCGATCGAGTGTTAACTGTTGTTTAATCGGCGCGGTGCAAGAGATTTCTCCTTAAAAGCCTGTCAATGGGGGGCAGGATGTCTAACCCCTACTCCCCACAGTTTCTGGAGAAATCTAACGCAGGGCCCGGTGGTGAAAATAAACCCCGAAGCGGATCGAAATACCAAGTAGGGGTTGAAAAATTGTGAAATTGTGTTATTATGTCAGAGGTAACTATTTCACGAATTTTGTAGTTTCAGTGGCTGTTCGCGCGATGACCTCTTCACCAACCATAGCACCCGTTCGATCGAGTCAAGTTACCCGCAAACCTTATCCCAACTATCGGGTAATAGTCCTCAACGATGATTTCAACACGTTTCAGCACGTTGTGGAATGTTTGACTAAATACATTCCAGGGATGACGAGCGATCGAGCTTGGAAACTTGCCAACCAAATCCACAACGAAGGCCAGGCCACCGTCTGGGTTGGCCCGCAAGAGCAAGCAGAACTATATCATATGCAATTGAGCCGTGCTGGACTGACAATGGCTCCCCTAGAGTCTACATAAAAATTTGTAGGGTTGAAGACTTGTTTAAGTTTCGTTAATTCAATTTGAAATCTGCCAAAGTGGCAACATAACTCGGTTCTCCTGAGCTAGATTATATGTAAACCTGGATAATCTTTTACTCAATTAGGAGAATTTTATGAATCATCCTTTTGATTTAGATCCTGCTGAACTCGAAGCAATGGATTTAGATTTGGGAGAGCCGCTAACTGATGAAGAGGCCGCCCACATCCGAGGTGGAAAAATGGCTACCACTCTAGCTATAGGTGAAGAAGGTGGGGGTGGTCCGATACAGTGTATCTCAGCTCCCTGTCCGGGAAGTGAAGGAGGAGGAGTAGGATTTCCTCGCCCGCCTTTGTTCGACCCTCCGATGAGCACTATGGCTGTCGGTGAAGAGGGTGGAGGCCCTATCCCTGCGTAATCTTATTCGTGGGGACAATTGTAGAAGAGATTATGCCTAATTCCTGAACTCTTGAAATTGTTTCTGTAATGAGACTGTCAAAGATTCAGCCTGATTAGACAGTTTTTTAATAAATAAAAAAAAGTTGCAACACACTCAAAACAAGTGATGCGACTTTTCATTTATTTACTTGCATTTTAGCAGATTTTTAATTTTAAAATTTCCCATGAACATTTTAATTCTGGGTAATGATTCAGATGCTCATGCTGCTCATATAAAAGATGCTCTCACCCAAGCCGGTGCAGAAGTAGATTATTTAAATACCTATCTGTTTCCCAGACAGTTACGTCTGTCTTGGCAACCTGATACCCTGTTAGGGTGCTTGACGCTACCCGGAGGTCGCCAGTTGAATTTTCAAGATATTCACAGTGTATTTTGGCGCAATTTTTCCGGTGTTTATGTTCCACCTTTAAAAGATGCAAATCAACAGCAAGTTGCATTTAATGATTCAATGAGTACAGTGCGATCGCTCGTGCAAGCTTGTCCGGCTCGCTGGATAAATTCCTGGCAGGCCTACCAATTTCATAAAGAAAAACCCCTACAACTGAGTCTGGCAAAGCAAATAGGAGTTACCATTCCAGCAACTTTAATCAGCAACAATCCAGAGCAAGTTAGAGAATTTGTCGAAGCTCATGAAAAAGTAATTTTTAAGCCTGTTTGTGGTGGCGCTCATACCAAGTTCGTGACAGAGGCGCATTTAGAACCTCATCGGCTGGACTTGGCTTTGAGTATTTCTCCAGTAACAATACAAGAGTATATTCCTGGCACAAACATTCGCAGTTATGCGATCGGTGAATCAGTCTATTCTGCGGAAATTCGCAGTCAAGCTTTGGATTTTCGGGAAGATTTAGAGGCAGAGATAATTCCGATAGATTTGCCAGAATCAGTTAAAAAACAATGTTTGGCAATATTAAAGGCATTTATGCTAGAGTGGACTGCTATTGATTGGCGTCTCAAGCCAACGGGTGAGTATGTATTTTTAGAGGCAAATCCTAGTCCGATGTTTATACACTTTGAGCGTCAAACTAATTTTCCTATTACACAAAAATTAGTCAATCTGTTAATGTATTAACTGGGATTTAAGAGGCGATCGTAATTTTCCCAATCATCCCCGCCTCTGTATGTCCGGCTACCGTACACCGCAGGTTGTAACTTCCCGATTTCATCGGCACAAACACCCATTCTGCCATAGCGCCCGGTTTAAGTTCCAATTCGTGAATCGCTCCTTTAATTTCCACATTACCAGCTTCAACTTTTTGAGTCCAACTCGCATCAGCAAAGTTTTTGGCAGTAAAATAATGTTTCTGCGAACTGGGATTTGTCAGCACTAATTTATAGCGCTTTCCCGATTCAAATTCTAGCTGATTGGGAAAAAATTTGAGTTCCCCAGCTTCGTTACCTAAACTCACAGTAATTTCGGTGACTGGTTGGCGAGACAAATCACCGGCCGCACTAGCAATTGCCGCCGGCATCAAGATTGTGCCCAAACATAAAATTAGTCCCAAAATCACCTTGAGAGCTTGTTGTAACCGCTGGCTGCGGTAAAATTCACCTAATTGCAAACCGAGTAAATTGCTCATGGCTGTTCAGACTACTGTTAACTGTTAACTATTAACTGACTGCTGACTAATGACTTAATTAGATCGCCAAGTTTCATCCCAAGGCCCGCCCCCAACCTCCACACCCGACAAAGAACTTTGAGCCTCTAAGATAATTCTAGAACGCTGCTTGCCATTTTTGTCAACATTTCCCCCCAACAACTCTCGCAGTTGCAAGCGCAATTTGCCGTGCGTCGTATCCCGGCAGCAAAAAGCCAGACCTTTTTCTGTAGGAGCTCGCAGATAAGTACCAGAAATGTTTGTAGTGGCAATTAACTCAACTTCAAACTGGCTGTTTCTCGCCTGCATTTTCCAGCTTCCCCAAGGTTCAATATTCCAACTAACTTGCGAATTCCACGGCACAAATTCGTAAAATTTTCCTCGGTAATGCAGACAAATCATTGCTACCGATTCCATCCACCACAGCACGCCCCGCTTCCCACCCCCAGCAGTTAAAGCTAAATCCTTTTCGCCTTGAAAACAATTGCAATTAATCCAAAACCACTTTTGCGGAAAAGCACCGCCCCAGTTTTTTTCGCTGTAAGCGGGAGCGTCTTTAAATTCGTAGCGTTGGCCGTTCCAATCAATCCAGCCCGTGGCTAAACCGTGAGCCATTAAAATTTGCCAGCCCGGTTCAAATACGGGCAGAAAAGATAGCATTCCCGCAGTAGATTTTTGGAGTCGATCGGAGTTTCCCCAGCCGTAAATAGGTTTAATTTCGTACTGCCAAAAACAGCGGCTGCCGCTTCCAGGATCGTGCAGATAACCTTGATTCAAAGTAGCAGTAGCTTGATAGCCTTCTTCGACGCGACTGTCGAATATTTGCGGCTCTAAATATTGCGGTTTAATTTGTAAATCGGTTCTGCCCCAATGTCCGAAACCCAAGCTTTCTCGGTGCGCCCAAAACTTATTTACATCGGGGAATGTGCGGCACAAATAGCTATCTTTCGGGCCGAGAATTTGAGCTGCACCGCCGCTGTAAGGTTGACCGCCTCTGGGGTCTTCGATGGAATACATGAATGCAAAGGATTGTCCGTGAATCGGTAATGTTATTCGATAGTACCAACCTTCAAAAAAGCGGCGGAAACTGCCGTCCCAGTGGTAGCCGCTGTGGGGAGTTTCAATAGTTTTGAGTTTTGAAAGTGAATTTGACATAAAATTACCAATAGCAAGATTGTAATAGTTGTAAATTGTGAGTTTAGAGAGAAAATCAGGAGGCAGAAGTGAAAAAAAATGCACTAATTACCGATTACCAATTACTCGCTACCCATCTGTCATGGCTTGACTACTGCGTAAAGTTGTTTTTAAGGTCAACTAATTTTATGGGATTTTAGATGTTGACACAAATTGACTCTTGCCTGCGCTGAGTGGACTCCCCCACGCTCGCCCGCCCGCGATTCAACCGTCACCAAAATCGGTACTATTGGCCCTTTGTCGGCGGGCTAATTGTTTTTGAGAGCGATCGCCCCTCAACCAAGATGAGGATCGTCTCAGTCTTTCAAGCTGCGTGTCACCAACTCACTCTGGTTGGAGCTTCCGGCCGCGCCCGATTGCCTGTAACTCACCCCGATCGATAGCCGTGCGATCGAACGCAAGAACCTTTCAACCCAAAATTTTACTGTACCTCATACACCTGCAATCTGCTGTAATTATGTCTTTAGCACTTTGGCGATCGCCCTTAGCTCGCGCCCTCCACCGCAACCGCAGTCTCGCTTTTGCCCGCTACTTGCAACTAGCAACTGTTCGCGCCACCGGCCGTCCGGCCAACCGCACTGTAGTGTTTCGAGGCTTTTTAGGAGATACTAATCAGTTGAAATTTATTACAGATATTCGCAGTGAAAAAGCTGAGGAAATTAACCTCTATCCTTGGGGTGAAATTTGCTGGTATTTCCCCAAAACTCGCGAACAATTTCGGATTGCTGGACAACTGATTTTGGTAGGGGCAGATTATCCAGAGGCAGAGTTGTGCTCGTGGCGCCGCACAGCTTGGCAGGAGCTTTCTGAGGCGGCCCGATCGCAGTTTGCTTGGCCGCATCCGGGGGAAGACAAAGCGGAGGCTGGTGCTTTTGATTCTGCTTCCCCAAATGCGATCGAGCCGCTGTCAAATTTTTGCCTGCTGTTGTTAGAACCGGAAACGGTGGATTTTTTGGAGTTGCGAGGGGAACCGCAGAATCGGTCGCTTTATCGGCGCGACGCGGAGGGAAATTGGTCTGTGCGATCGGTTAATCCGTGAAAAATTAAAAATTAAAAACAGAGATTGGGATTTTTAACTTTTAATTTTTCACTCGTCAAATGCCGGTGCCGTCAAAAAACTCTTGAATAGCTTTATCTTTTAACTGACAAGTAGTGGCAACAGCTAATTGGGTTTTTTCAGCTACAGCTACATTGCTGGTTTGATTTAAAGTTGGGAATGCTGAAGGCGAATTGGGAACAGAAGTTAAGGAGACAGATGCTTGAGGAAGCAAACTTTTTACTTGCTGTTCGAGGGACTCGATGCGATCGAGCAAAGAGCGAATTACCACAGCTTCCGAATCCGGCAAGCTGCCGTGTTCTAGGGGATTGACCCGCACTCCCGACCGATAGACAATGCGGCCGGGAATCCCTACAACCGTACAGTCAGATGGTACGTCCCGGAGCACGACGGAACCTGCGCCGATGCGAACGTTGTTGCCAATTAGCAGATTGCCGAGTACCTTGGCGCCGGCACCGACAACTACATTTTCGCCGACGGTAGGGTGACGCTTGCCGCTTTCCTTGCCTGTTCCGCCAAGGGTGACACCTTGGTAAATTAGGGCAAAATCGCCGACAATCGCTGTTTCGCCGATTACAACCCCCATACCGTGGTCGATGAAGACGCTTTTGCCGATCGTTGCCCCCGGGTGAATTTCAATTCCGGTCAAAAAACGAGCAATGTGGGAAATCAAGCGGGGGATGAAGGGAAGTCCCAGCACGTAAAGCCAGTGTGCGAGGCGGTGCAGCACTAGGGCCTGAAGACCGGGGTAGCAAAACAAAACTTCCAGCCAGTTGCGAGCGGCAGGGTCGCGATCGAAAATTATACTGAAGTCAGCTCTAAGGGTCTTTAGCACTTTCAGAGTTACCAATTTTGGTTAAACACGCCACTTTCAATTTTACCGGATGGGGGGAGAGTGGGAGAGGGGGAGAGTTTCTGAGTGGGAAATTGGGCATGGGCCATGAGCCATGCCCAATTGGTGGCAACTAACAAATAACTTCTTCTTTCTGCTTTGTAAAACTTATCTAAACTTATCTAAAGCTATCTTTAGATCGTCCGAGTTTACTTCCTACACCAGCTCGGCAGAAGTAACCCACCAGCTTACACCACCTGTGGATAGCCTTCAAACTTCCAAACAAAAGATTTAGCCATCGTGCGATTGTAGTAGGCAATAAAGTTGAGAATTTTCTATTTGAGTTGTTGAGTGGAAGTAAAATTACCCCGCTTGAGTAAGCGTCACCAACACTCAATCTGATTGAGCCAGGAGGTATGTTTGGGGATGTAAACAAAGCGAATTCTGTGGTCAGAGTCAGACAGGAAAGCAGCACGGGTTGCCATCGACTTGAGGATGCCACTTTTCTCCTTGACCCCCAAATCAGTTTCAATACCGCCGCCAGAAGCTATCAAGCGCACCAAGGATTCAGATTTGTGAATGTTGAGTTGATCGACAATAAAAATCCAACTCGCTTGGGGGTCGGTGTCGAGAGTCTGGCGGATGTCGTTTGTGAAGTCCTCAAAGAGTACGAGTAGCACCAATAGAAGCAGTAATTACCTGACCCTTGGCAATATGCCAATTGGCAATCAATGTTTGAGTACAATGTCGAATGTACTCGAACTCAAAGCGCTCCACTCGTCCAAGTCGCATCGGCAGAGCAGGATGTAGCCTTTCTCTCATCTTGGATACCGCTCATCTCATCGGTACTGACTAAATGGATTCCTTGTGTCAATAGCTCTCTTGCTTTAGCGTGCAATTGACAGATGTAAGTTATCTGCTGTCGGAATTGAATGGGGTCATTCGGATTAGCATTGAGCCAGTAACGGTGGCGATGTGGCTGTAAAGTTGCTTCATGCGTAAAAAACGCCCTACACTCCGGGGTGAAATCTTTTCGACAATGCCACGTTCGATCGCTTCATCAGCTAGAGCAATCCTAAATGATTTTCTATATCTAGAGCAATCCTAAATGATTTTCTGTGTGTAAGTATATTGACGTATTTTGGGTAAATCAAATTTATGCTCGTTAGTAAAAAAATCTCTCCAAAAATTTTACAATCTTAAAAGACATACATAAATACCAATACTTTCTTAATTGTTTTTTAGCTTGTAACCAAATATCTTCAACGGGATTCTGTTGGGGAGCATTGGGAGCAAATAAAATACAAT
>JAICRN010000030.1 GCA_025937335.1 Microcoleus sp. TY_ISSM_2_bin.22 | reverse complement strand
TGATTTATCCGCGGAATCAATTCTTTAATCGAAAATCGAAAATCCTCAAGCCCCCGCATTGATCTCGCGCAAGTCAATCGAAAATCTCAAATCGAAAATCGAAAATCGATTGACTCCTCAATCGCTAAAAGAACAAATGACTTTCCGGCTGAATATTAATCTCCATCGGCACAGCTTGTGGGTCAGCCGAAAGAGCAAACATAATCGCATTTGCAGCAGTTTCGGTACTCAGCATTTTTGACCTGTCTACCTTCAAACTCACATTATCCCAAAACGGAGAATCTACCCCGCCAAAATAGAATAGCGTAAACTTAATGCCGTAGCGTCGCAGTTCATCTGCCATGCACTTGCTGAAACCAACTACCCCAAACTTTGAAGCGCAATAAGCGGTTCCCATCGCCATCGAATGCTTCCCCAAAATCCCGATGACATTGCAGATGTGACCGGATTTTCGGTCTTTCATCACATTCGCCGCTGCTTGAGACGTATAAAAACTGCCTTTCAAGTTCAAGTCAAGCATTGCATCTAAATCAGCGGGTTCTAACTTGTTCCACTGCTTGAGAATTCCGGCACCGGCAGCGTTTACGAGGGCATCAATTTGTCCGAAATGTTCTAGAGTTGTCTGCATCAACGTCTCCACTTGCGGCAAATCGGTGATATCTGTGGGTACGCACAGTACCTCTGTTGCCGAAAGTTCGCTAGCTAAAGCCTCTAACTTACTGCTGTCTCTGGCGGCGAGCACTACCCTCGCACCCGCATCGGCGAGTTTGCGGGCCACCGCTGAACCGATGCCGCCAGTCGCACCCACCACAACCACAACTTTGTCCTGCATATCCCTTTACATTTCTTTACGTCCAGATTGTATGATAACTCAAGTTTCTAGTAATCGGGACGTTTATATATTTTAATTTGTAATTAATTTAGGGAAACTTGCCAGCCTTTTTCTGCTTTTGTAAGCTGGAGAGAAGTGCAGGATTGCAAAAATTTAGGAAACTTTCTACCGAGATTAAAGTCCTTAATTATTTGGGTAATTTGTTTGCCGTATTGTCGGTGAAATTCGCTGCCTACATTGGAGAGAAATACAGAATGATCTGGAGAGTTGCCGGTTAAGTCGCTAACTATTTTGACCAGAGCTTTTTCCAAGTCTTCCAGAGAATTAATATCTGTCAATGTTGCAGGTGCTGTCGCAGTGTTATTCTGATTTTCTTTGTTAAGTCTTGGCGGTGGGGGGGACAATTTAACTTCAAAAAGAGTGACATAAGTTTGAGAATGTTCTGAGGGTTTGTGGACGACAAACTCGGTGGGATATTTGAGAAATATATCCCTGGTTTTACTGCCTAGCGAATGAGTTGCAACAACTTGATTGAGGACTAAACCGTAATTTTGTCTAAACAGAACTGCAATAGTAGAAAGTTTTATCCACTGAGTAGAGGTGCGTTGTTGCTCGGTTTTGATTAATTCTTTTAGCTGAATAACTAATTCTTCGAGGGGTGTAATTTCCGGTGTAGTTACGAGAGAATGGGTTTCAATTTGTCCGGTTTTGCTGTTTAAAACTATGATTTTATCTATTTGTTTGCGAACTTGAAATACGGTTAATCCGTGGGCTTGCAGTGTATTGCTGAGGTGAGTGAGGGCGCGATCGGACGAACAGACAAAAATCTCTTTGGCTGTGGGATAATGTACGAAAATCGATGCGCCGACTGTAGCCATTTTTAAGTCGGCGCTGTCTTTGCCGGGGGGGACGTGAATTAGTTGATAGCCGCGCTGGTGAAATTCGGCATCTTTCTTGCCCATGCTGCGCCAATTGGCAAAGGCAACTTTGATTTGGATGGGATAGTGGCAAATTCCCTCTAGGAATTTTTCGGTTTCGATGTTGAGTTGCAAGTTTTCGACATCTAGCAGCAAGATAGCAATGCCGACAGGAAGCGAATTTGTTTGATTTGGGGTGGGAGTTGGAGGTTTTGACGAAACTGAGTTTTGTGATTTAGCTGGGACTGTTTGAGATTGGGCTAAGAGCTCTATTCGGGCAAATAATGTGCGGAATTGAGGTGAATTAATGAATTCTGGAACCAGCAGAATTTGTAGGTATTTTTTGGCAGTCAGCAGCAGGGAATCTGTATCGCTGGCTACTCGGAAACTTTTTGTCAATTTTCCAATCAAAAGTGACTGAAAATCAGGTTTTGCCCAGGGGGTTTTCCTGTATTTTTCAGCTATCCATTCGGGATGTTTTTCCTGAATGGAAATTAGTGTTTGAGCGATATAGCGACTGATGGCGCTGAATGCGACAGATTCTTGAGTCGCCAGCAAGGGAGTTCGATCGGGCATGACCCTCCACAATCCGGGATGGTGTTTCAATCTATCACAATTCTAGTTTCTCGCCAGCAGCCGGACGATCGCCCGCCAAATTAAACCGGCGGCAATTAATGCCAATCCTGTCAGCCAAATTTGCCTCTGGACCCAGAAAGCCAGGAACAGACAACTTCCCAAACCCACCCAAGCCAACCACTGCGGATAAAGCCTTTCGGCGGGGGAAAGTTGCAGCGCCGCGAAGTTGGTGATAGCGTAATATATCAAAACGCTAAAAGCGCTAAATGACCAAGTGGTTTTGACATTGCCGACGAGGATTAAAAGTGCGATCGTAACTTCGACAACCACCACAGCCACATAAGGCGTTGTCCCCGAAGGATTCAGCCGCGCCAAGACTCTCGGCATATCCAAGCGCCGCCCCATCGCCAGCCAGATGCGCGACAGCCCTAAAATTAAGTTCAGCAAGACTCCCAACATGGCAGTAATTGCGCCGGCGGCTAGCAGTTGAGAAACTCCTGGAATTCGGAAACTGCGGGCGATGACTTCCAGAGGTGCAGTCGTGCCACCTGTTTGTAACGACAATTTATCGGCTCCCCCCGCGCCCGCGACAACTACTGCTACCCCGACGTAAAGCAGCATTGTCAGCACCAAAGTGAAAATTATGGCTTTGGGAATGGTTTCCCTCGGTTCCCGCACTTCCTCGCTCATTGTGGTGATGCGGGCGTAACCGCTATAAGCGACAAACATCAGGGCGGTGGCCTGCAGGATGGAGCCGATCGAGCTATCATTCTGTAGCGCGGGCATTTCCCACCTTACCTCTGGCAAACCGACAGCAACAAACACCGCTAAGGATAGAAGTGTAACTGAGATTATGGCACTATTGGCAATATTCGATCTCCTAATCCCCGTCAATACAACCAGAGTGAGGGCGGCGAGGGCGACTAAAGCTGTTAGGATCTCGTAAGTGCGATCGGCTACACCAACTGCATTTAAAAAATACCCCGCAAAACCTAAAGCAGCAGTAGCAGCCGAAGCCGTTTTCGCCAGCAAAAACATCCAGCCGGCAGTGAAACCCAGCCAAGGATTGAGATATTTGTAGCCATATTCATAAGTACCGCCGCTAACAGGATGATTTGCCGCTAATTGAGCGCTGTTAAGGCCATTGCAAACAGCAACTAAAGCCGCAATACCCACAGCCAAAATCACTCCCGGCCCAGCAATTTCCGCAGCAATACCGATACTCACAAATACCCCAGTGCCCACAATCGAGCCCAGCCCCATCAGAGTAGCGCCGAAAACACCTAACTCTCGCTTAAGCAGTGGTGAAGACATAACTATAGCAGGCAAGATGCCTGCACAAAAATATTTGTCTGTTGTGGAACAGGTCGGAAAGCCTGTTCTGAAGACATAACTATAGCAGGCAAGATGCCTGCACAAAAATATTTGTCCGGTCTGTTGTGGAACAGGTCGGAAAGCCTGTTCAGAAAGAGGTTCAAGATGTAAGTATTAACCGAAACGGCCTTGAATGTAATCTCTCGTACTCGAATTGCTTGCAGAGGTAAAAATCCGGCTTGTCGGCCCAAATTCCACCATGCGGCCGATGCGGCTTTCATCAGTATTAAAGAAAGCCGTGTAATCAGAAACCCGAGCCGCCTGCTGCATATTGTGCGTCACAATTACCACAGTTAACTGCTGCCGCAGAGTCTGAAACAACTCCTCAATCTTCATCGTAGAAATGGGATCTAGAGCAGAACAAGGTTCATCCATCAGCAAAATTTTCGGCTTCACCGCCAAAGCGCGAGCAATACAAAGCCGCTGCTGCTGTCCGCCCGAAATCCCCTGAGCGGATTTATTCAAATCGTCTTTCACCTCATCCCAAAGCGCCGCACTTTTGAGTGCAGATTCCACAATTTCATCTAATTCTGCTTTGCTTTTGCGACCAAAAATCCTCACCCCGTAAGCAATATTATCGTAGATGCTCAGCGGAAAAGGATTCGGTCTTTGAAACACCATGCCCATTTGGCGGCGCAAACTATTAATATTGACTTTAGGACTGTAAATATCCTGTCCAAAAAACTCTACTCTTCCTTTAATTTGAACCTTTCCCTCCAATTCGCCGATGCGGTTGAGAGCTTTAAGAAAGGTAGATTTGCCACAACCTGAAGGGCCAATAATCGCCGTGACTTGCCGGTGAGGCATATTCATCGACAAATCTTCCAAAACTTTGTGAGTTCCGTAGGAGAAACTCAAGTCCTGAACCCGCAGTGCTGGCATTGCATTGGGGTCTATTTCCGGGGTGGCATCTTCTAGAAAATGAGCGGTATAGTTTTCTGATTTCAAGTTAGCTTTAGGTTTCATTATTCCTCTGGTTATAGTGTGAATATTTGACTGAGAGATGAACTTTAGTTATTGATTTATCGATTTTGAAAGCGTTTCCTAGTTACTGTACGGGATGCGACGCTAGTAATCAAAACCATGCCCAAAAGGACAGAGGCAGCAGTCCATGCCAATTCGTTCTGCTCCTTGTAAGGAGAGCTGGCATAACTGTATATTAATACAGACATAGAAGGAGTTGGAGTTAGCAGTGTCTCGGGAATTTCTTGGATTTTGGAGATAGTTTCTGCGCTGACGGGAAACTGAACTATCTCCCCCAATTTCTCAACCAAAGGAGGCCAAAATTGACTCGACAAGGCAGTTACAATTAGGGGTGCAGTTTCGCCGGCGGCGCGGGAAGCTGCGAGTAAAATGCCTGTGGTAATAGTCGGGAGTGCCGAGGGAATAATAATCCGAAAAATAGTTTGAAAGCGTCCGCCTCCCAAACCAGCAGAAGCGAGGCGGTAAGAAGCAGGCACTAATTTTAATGCTTGTTCTGTTGTTAGCGCAACAACCGGTAACATGATAATGCCGAGAGCGACACCGCCGGCTAATCCTGAGAATGCTTTAGTGGTAACAACAATTAAAGCGTAAGCAAACACCCCGACAACAATTGAAGGAACGCTGCTGAGAATGACGGTGATAAAGCGGACGGTATTGGCTATCGCCTTATTTTCCCTACCAAACTCTGACAAAAATATTCCTGTCATTACGCCGACAGGCACGCTGATTAATGTCGCAATTCCCACCATTAAAGCAGTGCCTAAAATCGCATTTGCAAAGCCGTTGGGCTGGTCTTCAACTCCGACGGGTGCGGGCAGAGACACTAGCACTTCCCAGGTCAAATGTGTAAGTCCTTCCCCCAAAATTTTGTACAAAATAGCGAACAAAGGCAGCACAGCAAGAGCTGTGAGAGCGAAGGCAATAACTGTCATTCCCCGGCTGAAAAAATTTCTGCTCAGCGAAAGGGGTTTGTAGATTTCTGCATCCAGAATACTGTTTGATTTTGGTGGTTGAGTCATGCGATTTTAGATTTTAGATTTTAGATTTTAGATTGATTGTGCGGCTCGATCGAGCTTGTTCTCAGGATGTTACACTTTTCTCTTTCTCCGTCCTGAGCATGGGAAAGAATACATAAAAGAGCTTGTTACCCAATTACTTACGAGCGTGTTAATTCTTAGCTCCCTTAACACCGATTAGCTTAACCAGCAATACTGCCACTGCGTTCACCAATAGTGTGATGACAAATAGAATTAGCGCTAAATACATTAAAGAGCCGATGTGCAAATCTTCTTGAGCTTCTCGAAATTGACTGGCCAAAACAGCGGGGATTGAGTAGCCTGGAGCTAATATAGATTTGTTGATTTGAATCGAGTTGCCAATTACCATTGTAACTGCCATTGTTTCGCCTAAAGCGCGTCCCAATGCCAAGATAGTCGCTCCGATAATGCCCGAACTTGCTGCTGGCAATAACAGCTTAAATATAGTTTCCCAGCGGGTTGCTCCCAGAGACATGGAAGCACTGCGCAAATCTAGTGGAACAGACAGCAAGACATCGCGGCTGATGGCGGCGACTGTGGGCAGAATCATAATTGATAAAAGTATGCCAGCGGGCAGCATTCCCGGCCCAAAAGGTTCGCTGCTAAACAGGGGAAACCAACTAAAATTATCGAACAATGACTGCTGCAAGGGCAACAAAAAGGGAATCAAAACAAAGATTCCCCAAAGGCCAACTATCACGCTGGGAATAGCCGAGATTAATTCAACCATGAATCCCAAGGGCGATCGCACCCAACTCGGCAAAAAGTTCTCGCTGGTAATTATAGCTACTGAAAGTCCTAGAGGAATGGCGATGATAATTGCGATCGCAGAACTAACCACCGTACCGTAAATAAAAGGCAAAGCCCCAAACTGTAATTCCCCGATATCCCATTTGGGATTCCACAAAAACTCCAGTCCAAACTTGCTAATAGCGGGCAAAGCATCCTTAAAAATTATCCAACTCATCCAGAACAGCGTACCGGCTGTCGCTATAGCAAAAGCCCATACAAATACTGTAAATCCCGACTCCAGCCACAAAGCTTCACCATTCGTATCAGTCAAGTCTACGTGTGTGTTTATTCCAGCAGGCTTCGGAGTTAATTTTTTCGGTTTCTTTGAAGAATTGGTCATACAAAGTTATGGCGTAAAAAGTGAAATATTTGCTTGAGGGACTAGCTTGTAGGGTGCGCTGCACCAAAGCCCGGGCAAGTTATGAGTTTTGAGTCATACATTTAACTCAAAACTCATAACTCCCTGAAAACATCTGAATTAACCTTTGGCAACAACACTCTGATTCACTGTTTGAATCACCTTTTGAGCTGTCGCTTGCGGAATCGAAGTATACTCTAGCTGTTTGTTAAGACCTTGGCCTGTGGTCATCACCCAATTAACCATTTTTTTAATCGCATCTGCTTTCGCAGCAGGATACTCTTTGTAGATTAACAGCCAAGTCAAGCCAACAATCGGATATCCATCATTAGGATTTCCTTCAACTAAACGGAAGTCTGCCGGATATGTTTCCCCTGCTAAAGCTTTTTCGGCTTCTGCCAAGTTAGCATCTACAAACCGACCAGCTTTATTTTGAATAAACGCTGTTTGGAGCTTGTTTTGTCGAGCGTAAGTATCTTGAACGTAGCCGATCGCACCCGCTGTTTGTCTCACCAAACCAGCTACGCCAGGGTTTCCTTGACCGCTGAGAGGACCTCCGGGCCAACTCGGTTGAGCGGCAGCTTTGATGCTGCTGCCGGTCGCCTGCAAGTGATTAGCAAAAATAAAGGTAGTACCGCTGCTGTCTGCCCGCACAACTACTCGAATTGGAGTATTTGGCAAATTTTTAGCTTGGCCAGAAATTCCGGCTATTTTGGCATCATTCCAGCGAGTAATCTTCCCTTCAAAGATGCCTTTCATGGCATCGTTATTTAGTCTCAGATTGTTCACTCCAGGCAAATTGTAAACAACTGCAACAGCGCCACCAGCGGTGGGAACAGCTATTACACCCCGCTTTACCTCAGCGATTTGTGCACCAGTCATCAGCGCGTCGCTGCCTGCGAAATCAACAGTGCCTGCAATTAATGCTTTGATGCCAGCACCGCTGCCAGTTCCTTCGTAGTTTACAGTAATTTGATTTGCACTTCTCATCTGAGAGAAGTAGCGATCGTAAAGAGGTTTAGGGAAAGTGGCTCCCGAACCGTTTAGTGTGACTGCTGCTACAGCAGAACTAATCAACGAGAGCGAAAATGCTGCTACCGCTAGCGTAACTATAAAAGCACGTCGCCAACGTGCAGTGAAGAAAATCATAATCCTCGTCCTCAATATTGATAGCAGGCTTTACAAATCTCCTCCATAGGATAGACGGAAATTCCTAAGTAAAGACATAAAAAACAATAAGCTTTTTTTAAATTATGATTAACATTAGATTAAGTTTTTAATAATTAAGAAAAAGGCACAATAACAATAAGCTTTTTTTAAATTATGGTTAACATAATATTAAGTTTTTGACTGTTAGCTGCTGCAAGTTCTATTGAAGTTGTTACGCTTATGATTGACGCTCGAAATAGCCGCTCGCCGTAAAAAATATTTGTTCGATCGCACTAAGCTAACTTCGCACGATCGGCGATTTACAGCGCCTGTGGGGCGGTAGTCATAAAAAAGTTAGCTTAGTGCGATCGCTACTTGATAATCCTTACCATCTTATTTAACTTTCAATCTTGTGCATGACTGCAAAAAAATAATCACCTTGCTGCCCAAATTCAGAGATTAGACATCTCCGAAATAAAAAAGACGGTTCGCTCGCAGATAGTATAAAATAGGATTTTACCAAAGAAGACTCATATGATTCAGCTTTAATAATATCTTGACAAGTATCCATCCGAAACTCAAAATTTGGTAGGTATAAAATACGAACAACTGATAAATTTAATTATTCAATCCGAGGGTGGTGAAGCTCAATAATAAGCACAAAGAAAGCTAAAATAACGTTTCTTATTAAACTAGGATACGGCCGACATCGTAGTAAGTTAATAGCGGTATATTAAATTATATTAACCTTTTTTCTTTGCACCAATAGGCGACATTTCCAATGTTAGGGGTACAATTTAATGTAAGAGAAACAACAGCCAATGATATTTTTCATTATTGGCTAGGTCTTTTGAGACAATTATTACCAGCAAGGCTACTATAACAAGTAAAAAAATGAAAGCGAAGGGGTATGGGTAAAAAAATGTTGAGTCAATTGAAATTAATAGTAGATAGCTACGAGCAACCACGTGAAAAACCAACAGACTATCACAAAAAATCAGGAGAGGATTGCAAAAAAATATTGATTTTAAAGTCAACTAACAGTCCTCCCGTCGGGTAAATAAATAGTAGATGTAGCGGTAAAAAAAAGTGGATCAACTACTGATATTAATATATGGCGCGAACGACAAAATGAATTAAGTGATAGTCAACTCTTTCACATAGATAAAGCTTATGTGGGACAAAATGCAATATCGATACCTCATAAAAAAACAAAAAACAAAGATTTAAGGAGCGAGCAAAAAACTGAAAATCGCGATCGGGTTCAAAAAAAAATAGTTGTAGAGCAGATAATGAGAGTCGTAAAATTTTTCAGAGTAGTCGCAGAAATATTTCGGGTAAAATCGGAAAATTATGAACAAGTAATCTTGACAGTATGTAGATTAGTGAGGTGGCAAACAGGTGCGATAGTTCTGCTCACTTAAAGTGCAATAAAGTAAAAAAAATAAATAAAAATATTTGATTAAATAAGCTTACTTATTTTTTATTAATTTTTGCATTTTTATCGATTGTTTCCTTTATAAAGGTTGACACGTGCAGTCACACAACCACAAACATTTAACGTCAATGGTTTGCGAATTTTCGGAGATGTCTATTTAATGTGGTCTCAAAAAAATACTGATTGCACTCTTGAGTGATTATGATGCCGATATCCTACATTTAGCCACATTTACTGATGCTGTGTCAGGTTTGAGAATAGCTATATTTTATAATAAATTTCCGCACTAGCTGCAAGAAAACATGGACGTACTTACTGTGTATAAAGCGAGTGGGAATTTATGGGGGCTTAAAATTTGTTTAAACCCCCTTAAGTTAAAATCCACTAAGAAATTCCCAAAGGGGTTTCAGACATCGTAATGAAATTGTTAGCAAATAATCGCTGGTTAATTGGAATATCAATAATAAACTTTGCGCCCTGATTAGGGGCTGAAATACAATTGAGCTGGCCACCGTGTTTCTCCACTACAATCTGATGGGAAATTGACAACCCAATACCGATGCCTTTCCCTAGAGGTTTAGTAGTAAAAAATGGCTCAAATAGGTGTGTGTTGATATCTTCTGTCATCCCCGACCCGTTATCCTTAATCTGGATTACTACCCGATTATTTTCGGTAACTTCAGTGCGAATGACAATCTTAGACGGATTGGCTTTAATTTCACTTAACGATCGCGTTGCATTGTAATCATCTAGGGCATCAATAGCATTAGCGACAAGATTCATAAACACCTGGTTAAGCTGACCAGCATAACACTCTACCAGAGGCAGATTGCCGAACTCTTTGACCACCTCGATTGCAGGTCGATCGCCCCTTCCTTTAACGCGGTTATGCAAAATTAACAGAGTGCTCTCAATACCCTGGTGAATATCCACTGGTTTCATCTCCGATTCATCCAATCGCGAGAAGATTCGCAGCGACTGAATAATCTCGCGAATACGGTCTACACCTACCTTCATCGAAGTCAGCAATTTAGGCAAGTCTTCAACTAAAAAATCTAGTTCTATCTCGTCTATTTTATTTTCTATTTTTGATCCGGAAACGGGGAATTCCTGCTGATACAGATTCACGAGCTCAATCAGACTTTTGGTATACTCATGGGCGTAAGAAAGATTCCCATAGATGAAATTAACGGGATTATTAATTTCATGGGCTACACCTGCAACAAGCTGACCTAGAGAAGACATTTTTTCGCTCTGCACAAGTTTAGTCTGGGTCAATTGCAATTCGCGAAAAGCTTTTTCTAAGCATTGAGCTTGGATTCGTAATTGAGCTTCCGATTGTTGCAATTCTGCCTCTGCTTGGAGACGCTCTTGAATCTCTTGTTTGAGCAATTGATTCGATTGGAAAAGTTCAGCCGTCCTTTCCTCAACTCGCCTTTCCAACTCCGATGCCAGCTTCAAGAGCGAGGATTCAGCTTTGATACGGTGTTCGATTTCTGCTTGCAAGCACACATTTTGCTCTAAGAGTTTCTTTGACAAATTGTGGAGCTTCATGTGGACATTAACACGAGCTAAAACCTCTTCATGCTGAAGAGGCTTAGTGATATAGTCCACCGCACCCAGACTCAAACCTTTAACCTTATCCACCGTATCAGCAAGAGCCGTCATAAAAATCACGGGAATGTCTCTCGTTACATCATTCGCTTTCAAACGGCGACAAGTTTCAAACCCATCTATTCCCGGCATAAGCACATCCAACAGTATCAGATCGGGCGCAGCATATGCGACCTTCTGGAGAGCACTTTTGCCATCCCTAGCTACCAATACTTTGAAGCCAAAATCAGCCAAAAAATCGAACAGGACACCTAAATTAGTCGGGGTGTCATCTACGATTAAAATAGTGCTTTTTTCTGGAAGTTCGTTATTCATTATTTCGCAGTCCTATATTTCTTAATAAACTCCAAGATTTGTTGTTCTTCAAATCCTTTCACTAACTGGCGTAGATGGATAGCAAAGGGCCCCCATTGCTCATTGAGTTGTTCTAACTTTGTAGCTTGCTCCCCAATAGCTCGAAGATCGCCCATCATCGCTAGATTGAATAAAACGGCGATTTCCTCATCGGGGGGAGCTACAATTTCAGAACTTAGAGATTTTTTTTCTACTTCTCCTTTCCTAATTTCTTCCAAAGTTTCTTCATAAATCCATTCTAACCCTAAATGAGTACATAGTTTTTCTAAAAGCTCCTCGATTCGTATGGGTTTCGGAATAAAATCATTGCAACCTACATCGGCACTTTGTTGTCGATCGAAATCAAAAACGCTGGCAGAAGTAGCAATCACCACTAAATTAGTGTTATCGGGTGATTTGCGAATCCGGCGCGTTGCTTCTAAGCCGCTCATTACTGGCATCATCAAGTCCATTAAAATGCAGTCTGGCTTATACTCCACCGCCTTGTTTAAACAGTCCTGACCCTCCGTTGCTTCCAGAATTTCAAATCCTAACGGCTGAAGCATTCCCGCAATGATCGAGCGATTCTGCCACTTGTCGTCAGCTATGAGAATTTTTCGCTTTCGGCCTTTGAAACCAACGATTGTGTGGGCATTGGCTTTGGCTGTATTAGTCACCAATTCCGATACCTCTGGCAAATCTAAATCGAAGAAGAAAACGCTCCCTTGTCCTAATGTACTCTTCACCTTTATTTCACCGCCCATCATCTGGACTAATTGGCGGCTAATTGCCAGTCCCAACCCGGTTCCTTCAACCTTAAGGTTAGTCTCTCCTACTTGGTGAAAAGGCAAAAATATGTCTTGCAATTGCTCTGGTGCCATCCCAACTCCGGTATCTTCCACTTGAAACCGGATTTTGCCATTTTGATATCCTACTTTGAATGCTACTCCGCCTTTTTCGGTAAACTTAATCGCATTGCCGAGTAAGTTGATTAAAACTTGACGCAACCGTTTTTCATCACCCTGGACGGCAATAGGTAGTTGGGTAATAGCCTCGTAAATCAGGGAGATTCCCTTTTGTTCTGCCCGAATCTTGCAGATTTCAGCAATGCCTTCCAAAAATTCTGAGAAATTGAAATTACTTAGGTGAATTTCCATTTTTCTGGCTTCGATTTTGGACAGGTCTAAAATATCGTTAATTAAGGTTAAGAGGTGTTCGCCGCACTGACTAATCACGTTCAGACCATCTTTTTGCTGGTCAGCCAAGTTTTTTTGGCGTTTGAGGATTTGGGTGTAACCTAAAATGCCATTAAGTGGCGTTCGGAGCTCGTGGCTCATATTAGCAAGAAACTCACTTTTGGCAGAGTTGGCGGCTTTCGCTAATTCTTCTGCTTTTTGTAAATGGATATTTTTTTCTTGTAACTGTTGCGTTCTTTCTGCTACCTTTGCTTCTAAACTTGCGTTGGCTGCTTCCAAATCGTTATAAAGACGTGCATTTTCAATTGAAATAGCTGCTTGAGAAGATAAAACTTGTAAAACTTCTAAACGATCGGGAGTAAAAGCACCAGTTGTGAGATTATTTTCTAAGTAAAGAATGCCAGTAAGTTTTCCTTGATGGAGGATGGGAGTACATAATACTGACTTTGGTTTTTGGTTGACGATATAAGTATCTGCCGTGAATGTTCCCTCACAACTCGCATCGTTTAATACAACATTTTCCTGAGCTCGGGCAACATAGTTAATCAAAGATATGGGTAGTTGCTGACTATTTTCTACTGGTATTGTTTGTAGCACTTCTACATCGCTATCTACAGTTCCATAGGCTTCAATTAGTAGATTTCCAGCTTTTTCTAAAATGAAAATACCACTTTGAGCACCCGCATTCTCGATCGCAATTTTCATCAATTTCGCCAACAGCTTACTCAGTACAATTTCACCAGAAAGAGCTTGAGATGCTTTGATCACAGTAGCTAAATCTAGAGATCCTGCACTCCCTCCACTCGTCGAGGTAGTGGTCATCGTGACCTGGCTACGTTGACTTTCTGGCTTGGCTATCCGGGAAAGTATTTGAGGATATCTGGCTTCCAAATCTTTGACTATAGCTTTCGCTCCCCAGCGACTATATCCGTAGTAAGCATCGGTTAAATAAATCCGAGCAATTTTATCTTTAGCGCGGGAAAAATAAAACTCTGCGGCTAGTTCGTTTGCTAATGCTTCTTCTTGGATATATCCCTGTTCTTTGGCTCCGGCTATGGCCCGATCGTAATAATCACCCGCTTCTAAAGGTTGTCCCAAAATCCGCGCTTTTTCTGCTTCTACTAAGTCATACTTATGCTGGAAATTGCACGGTGCATACAACGCCCAAGTCTTTAATTTTTCTTGATTCGCTGTTAATTCACTTAGGTATTGTTCTTTCTGGCCTGGTTCCGCTTCGGGATACAGTGCTATGAGACCAAGAGAATAGTAAAAGTTGTAGATACTCATGTGCATTAATCCTGCCCCCGTGTCGGCGTATTTTAATGCTAAATGAGCATTTGATACTGTTTTATCTGGCTCTTTAAATAGATAAGAGAGTATCATTTTGCCGACATAGTAAGCATAGAGCAAAGTCCCAGTTTTAGAAGCTATAATTCCTGGCAGTAGTTCTTCTTCATTAAAACTTTCACCGAGCAAAAAGTATTTATCGGAGTTTTTGTCGAGTAGATTGTCAACTATTTGCTGGTAAATTTTAACAAATAAAGTATCGTATTCTTGTTTGAGTTTAATGGTTAGGGCAACATACTTTGCCTGTTCTTGCTCAAGTTTATGTAGTTCTCCCCCGCTAAAAAATAACTGATTGCAATAATTGACTGTACTGTGACAAGCATATTCTAAATCGCCAGTTTCCACACCACTTTGAATGGCATCAATCAAAGGTTCTAGGGTGTTAATAAGCGGCTCTTTCCAAAATCTGATCAGACAATTAAATATACAAATTATCTTAGATTTTAGGGTGATTGTATTAAATTTGTTTAGTAACAAAATAGCTAGTTTGCCAAATTGATATCCAGAATCTGCGTCTCCTAATCCTCCACAGAGTAGCGCTCCATACCAACCATAAGCAAAAGCGACTTGAGGCGAATTTCCATACTTAATAGACAAAGCTATTTTTGTATAAAGAATTGGCGGAAACATGGCAGTATTTCCAAGATAAGCCGGTGTTGTAATCAGATTTAATATCCGCATGGCTGCGAGTTTATCGGGATCTGTCATGGATGGCAAGTTAGCTAAATCCTCAAAGATTAGTTCTTGAGGGGGTTCTTGCTCTAGGCTAATTCCGAACATTTCTAGAACCTCGATCCCATTATCTACAGCTGATTGCATCCGATTTTGAGCCATCTCTAATTGGATTTTCAGTTCATAGACCTTGGCTTTTTCCAAAAGGGTTTTCGCTTGTTTCAGGATCGTCGCAGAAAGCTGTTGCGATCGCTCAAAGTTAGTGTTTATATATTCAGTTTCTGCTGCTTCCAGATGGAGTGCGATCGTTAGATCGTACTGACTCTCCCAGCTATCCTCCCCAAGCAGTTCCAAACCCACCTTCAAATATTTGACAGCCGACTCATAAGCTGTGGCAGCTTTGGCTTTCTGTCCGGCGATCAGATTGAGTTCTGCCAACTCAAATCTTTCCAACTCCAAAGTGATTAAATCGGTTCCGTAATTTAGTTGGTTAACCAGCGCAAAGATATTTTCTTTTCGTTCTTCAGGCGTTGTAGAATGCAGCAGTAGTTGACCGATTTTTAGGTGAGTTTCTTTTTTCTGCTCGTCTGGAATTAGAGAATAAGATGCCTGCTGCACTCGATCGTGCAAAAACTTATAAATGACATCAAACTGCTCGGTTGAATTTTCTGTCGATGTGGCCGAGTCAAATAGCAGGGGGATTTTGTAGGAATTATTTAGCGGGATAACCAAACCAGCTTGTAGGGCTTCCCATAAATTTATTGCCGTCTCTGACTGAGATTTTTTATTAGCAATTGCCAAAAATTCTAAACTAAATAGGTCTCCAATACAGGCAGCTAATTTTAAGACCTTCTGCGTCTGGGACGACAGCTTTTGAATTTGGCTGACCATCAATTCGACTACATTATCGCTGATCTCAATGCCTTGAAGCAGTTGGATATCCCATTGCCAGCAAACTCGATTGAAATCAAAGGATAGGAGTTTGTCTTGATAAAGGGATTTGAGCAGTTGAGTTAAGAAGAAGGGATTTCCCTGGGTTTTCTGAAAAACTAACTCAGCCAGGGGCAAAACTTCGGAAACTTGACTGCGAAGGGTTTCGCTGACTAATTGGTTGACATGAGATATATCCAAAGGTTGGAGGATAATATTGTTGACTACAGCATTGGTCTTTTGAATTTGCTCTAAGGTATAAATTAACGGATGAGTGGCACTGACTTCATTATCCCGATAAGCCCCAATTAATAGCAGATAGTTACTATCGGGATCGGTAATCATTAGCTGGATAAGCTTGAGCGAAGCTGAATCAGCCCACTGCAAGTCATCCAAAAATATCACTAGGGGGTGTTCGGCTTTACTAAAAACCTGTATAAATTTTTGAAACACTCGATTAAATCTGTTTTGAGATTCAGTCGGTCCCAAGGTCGGCACCGCAGGCTGTGGATCAATAATCTTTTCTACTTCGGGAATAACATCAATAATAATTTGCCCATTGGCACCAAGTGCTTCGAGAATTTTAGCTTTCCAAATTGCTATTTGAGCGGAATTTTCAGTTAGCAGTTGCCGCATCAATCCTTGAAATGCTTGAATTAAAGAAGCATAAGGAATATTCCGCTTAAATTGGTCAAATTTACCAGAAATAAAATACCCTCGTGCTCCGACTATAGGTTTATCAACTTCGTTAACCAAAGAAGATTTGCCGATACCTGAATAACCGGAAACTAGCATCATTTCTGTTGTCCCGGCACTGACGCGAGTGAAGGCTTCTAGCAAACTAGCAACTTCTCTTTCCCGTCCATAGAGTTTTTGCGGAATCAGAAATTGGCTGTAGGAATCTAGTTGACCTATAATAAAGTGGGAAATCTCCCCTGAAGAAAGCATCTGCTGGCAGGTTTCCAAGTCAACTTTTATTCCGAAAGCACTTTGATATCTATCTTCAGCAGTTTTAGATAATAATTTCATTACAATTTCAGAAACTACATCCGGGATTTCTGGATTCAGTTGTTTAGGTGGTATTGGTGCTTTAGCTATATGGCAATGAACAAATTCTAGGGGGTCTTTTGCGGAAAAAGGTAGCTTACCCGTCAGCATTTCATAAAATGTAATACCGAGGGAGTAAAAGTCGGTGCGGTAGTCCACTGAGCGGTTCATTCTGCCAGTTTGTTCCGGCGACATATAAGCGATAGTTCCTTCTAATAAGTTGGGATTGGTGACGGTTTGATTTTCTCGATCTAAGAGAGAAGCAATGCTGAAATCAATAATTTTTACTTCCTTTGTCTCTGGGTCAATTAAGATATTTTGGGGCTTAATATCTTTATGGATTACATTACTATGATGGATCTCTCCCAGAGTGCTTGCTAACTGAATTCCGATTTTGAGAAAGGCGTTTATAGCCAAGGGTTGATTGTTGAGAAAATCTTTTAAAGATTGACCGCTAAAATTTTCTACTATCAGCGCTAAGCTGTTATGATAGTTTTCTAAGGCTATGGGCTTAACTATTCCTTCACTTTCTAAATGTCTGAGGATTTTATGTTCGTGTCTTAAGCGGGAAATTTCTTCGATTGTCGGATGCTCGGTTTTGAAGGTTTTGATAATTGCTGAGGTTCTATCAACCTCTTTTGTACCGCGATAAATAATAGTATTGACACTTTCGTAAATAGCTTCGCTTAGGTTGTAACCGAAAATGCTAGGTATCATGTGCGTAATTTCACTAATAATAAATTGAAGATAAATTGAATAGCAGGCTGTATCTAAGTAGGGATACTGATATTTTGGGCAGAGTAAAAAAGTTTTTAATGCACTATAAATAAGCATAATCTAAGATTTTTAAATGTTTTTCAAATTTTAATAAATCTAAATATAAAAAAAACTAATTAATAATTAGACCGTCGAAATATTTCTAGGCTTTATCCTAAAGATTAGGTACAATAACAGCAGTGGCTAAACCTGCTCATAAGATTGGACGATGTAACTTTATTGAATGCAAACTATATCGCTTTTCCTAATTATTGATAATTTCAAGTTTGTATGATAAACTTATCAGGAGTAATAAGTCGATATAATAGGGGATAAATCTATTAAGCTTGTCTGGTTTTATTAATATAGCAATCCTAAATGATTCTACTCGTTACCAGGCTCTGCCTGGTAACGCAGATCCGGAGGCTCTGCCTCGATTTTCGCGAGGCAGAGCCTCGGGACATTGATTCCCAGGCTAAGAGCCTGGA
>JAICRN010000079.1 GCA_025937335.1 Microcoleus sp. TY_ISSM_2_bin.22 | reverse complement strand
TTCCGGTTTCGGAAGACAAACGCCAAGTGATTATAGAACACGTATATCAATTTTGGGCAGTACCGAGCCTCGATCGCGCGACGCCTCCCCCTCACAGTACAGGTGCAGCTTTAGATGTAACTTTAGTGGATGAAAATAATCTGCTAATTGATATGGGTTCTCCAATTGATGAAATATCAGAATGTTCTTATCCCGATTATTTTGCTAACAGCAATCACCCACAAGAACAGCAATATCACCGTCACAGGCAAACCTTAAAAAATGCGATGATAAATGCTGGTTTTCAGCAACATCCTAACGAATGGTGGCATTTTTGTCTCGGCGATCAGATGTGGGCTTGGTTGACAAATAAAAAAAATAGTGGTAATCAATTGATTGCCCGATACGGCCGCTATTAAAACGGTACGCAATTAAATCTGGACTGGCGCACTCGCAACCTTGAGAAACCAGGTTTATTGACCAAAAACCTAAAATTTTAGGTGTTTTCTCGGGCAAGAAACCAGGTTTATGACGCTCTATGCGTCCAGGACTATAAAAGCTCGATCGCCATAAATAATTTGTATCATCAGACACGACAACTATTGCCAGCGGGGTAGGAGTGTTTTAAAATCAACAAGAGCGAACAAGTGCAGGCAAATCAAGCCAGCACCGCAAACCCTAAAGGATAACTTAGAGTTCACCCCATGAAAGCACTCATCCTCTCTGGCGGCAAAGGAACACGCTTGCGTCCCCTCACCTATACGGGTGCTAAGCAATTGGTTCCTGTAGCAAATAAGCCGATACTGTGGTACGGAATTGAAGGAATTGTGGCGGCTGGGATTACGGATATTGGGATTATTATTAGTCCCGAAACCGGGGAAGAGGTGAAGACAAAAACAGGAGATGGATCTCGCTTCGGTGCAAAAATTACTTATATTTTGCAAGCAGAGCCGGCGGGACTCGCTCACGCGGTGAAAGTTGCCAGACCATTTTTGGGCGATTCTCCGTTTATTATGTATTTGGGAGATAACTTAATTCAAAATCAGCTAGATCCGTTTTTAGAGATTTTTAACAAGCAAAAACTAGACGCTCTGATTATGCTGCGTCCAGTTCCCAATCCCTCTGCTTTCGGTGTAGCAAAAGTTGATGATACCGGGCGAGTTTTGCAGTTAGTAGAAAAACCCAAAGTTCCGCCGTCAAATTTAGCACTGGTGGGAATTTACTTTTTTGCTCCTACTATCCACGAGGCGATCGATCAAATTCAACCTTCGCCCCGGGGCGAACTCGAAATTACCGATGCCATTCAACAGCTCATCAATCAGGAAAAACACGTAGAAGCCTGCAATTTAGAGGGTTGGTGGCTGGATACGGGGAAAAAAGACGATTTGCTGAGCGCAAACCAAATCATTTTAGATAGCCGTGTCGTAGCTTCAACTGAATTAAAAGTAGACGCCAAAAGTCAAATTATCGGGCGAGTGCAAATAGGGGAAGGAACGGAGGTAATTAATTCTACAGTTCGCGGGCCAGTGGTAATTGGGGAAAATTGCCGCATTGAAAATTGTTTTATCGGGCCTTACAGCAGTATTGCCGATCGCGTGACGATGATTGATGCTGATATCGAACACAGCGTAATATTGCAAGGGGCGAAAATACTTGGCATTCACCAGCGAATTGTTGACAGCGTGATCGGGCAACGAGCTCAACTCACAAATGCGCCGGCTCGTCCAAAAGCTCTGCGGTTTATGATTGGTGATGACAGTCAAATTGAGTTAGCTTAAATTGAGATATTGCCAATATCGGAAGCAATAATCTTGATTTAACAAGAGATGAATTTTCTTGTGGGGTGGGCATTCTGCCCGCCCTCGAACAGCCAAGATGCCTGTTCCACAATTAGTTACAATTATTATTCAAGCAGCCAAGATGCCTGTTCCATAACAAGTCATACTAAGTTATCTAAAGGAGAGTAAAGTTTGCAGTACGAAGAAATACCAACTCAACAAATCATAGATAGATTGCGGCAAACTTTGGAGCCGCGAATTGGTATTGCTGAGCCGTCGCTGTCGGGAACAGAAAATAGTGCGATCGCCCAAAATGAAGATGACGAAGACATCGCCCTGTTAAAGGCGGGTTTTGACATTTATAACATCCCCATTACCTCTTACCAAAGGCGACTGGGTTCCGCAGTCATCGCCGTTAGAAAGATAGTCCGAAAATTGCTCAGGCCCGTACTCGAACGACAAGTAATTTACAATTTTGCTAATACCCGCGTAGTTCAAACATTGAGCATTCAATTGCAAAAATTGCAAGAAAATCAACAAAGCCTAGAGAAAAAAATTCAAGCGGAATTCAGCAGCGGATCTCCCGAAGTTACAGCACAGCTTGAGACTCAACAAAATGCGATCGCAGCCTTTCAGTCAGAAATAGAGCAAATTAAAGCAGTACAGCAGCAACATACTGCTATTTTAGAGAAGATTACCGCTCAATTGCTCGCTCGACAACAATAAAGCATCAAAGATGACCCAAAATAATTTGGTCACAAGGCCCCAGATTTATTCGCGAGAGCAATGCTTCAATCAAAAATATAAAATTATTCAATTCCTCAATCAAAAATCCCAAATTCCAAATCGAAAATTCCTCAAGCCTTCAATTTTTCAATCAAAAATTCTTCAATCCTTCAATTCCTCAATCGAAAATCTAAAATCCCAAATCAAAAATTCCTCAATCATTCAATTTTTCAATCCTTCAAGTTTTCAATTCTTCAATCCCAAATCGAAAATCGAAAATTCTTCAATCCTTCAATTACTCAATCTAAAATCTAAAATCTAAAATCTAAAATCGAATGACTGCACTGCCAATATGCTCGTTAATTATAGTCAACTATAACGGTTTGCGCCACACGAAAGATTGCTTAAAATCTCTACAAAAACTTGCGTATCCCGAACAGCAGCTAGATTTAATTGTAATTGATAATTCTTCTCAAGATGATTCCGTTAATTCCCTGCGCGAACTATTTCCAAAAGTCAGCATTTTTGTCAACTCGGCAAACAACTTTGCGAAAGCTATCAACCTCGGCATCAGCGAAGCAAAAGGGCAATATATCGGTTTTCTAAATAACGATGCTACCCTTGACACTCACTGGTTAGAGATTCTTGTCAAAATCCTAGAAACTCATAAAAAAGTCGGTGCGACTAGCGGCAAATTGCTGTTTAAAGACGGGCGGATTAACAGCGCAGGTATTCAGCAATTACCTAATTTTTATTGGCAAGATGTCGGCTTTGGCGAGAAAGATGCGGGACAGTACGATACAGAACGGGAAGTCGAAGGGCTTTGTTGGGCGGCGGTGCTTTTCCGCAGGGAATGTCTGGAAGATGTCGGGCCGATAGATGAAGATTTTGTGATGTATTTTGAGGATGTAGAGTTTGCTAAACGCTGCCACAAACGCGGTTGGAAAATGCTTTATACTCCCGCAGCGATCGCCCATCACGAGTATCGGGGTTCGAGTAAAGGCAGCAAACTTACCGAGTATTTCTGCAACCGCAATCGGTTTTTGTATTTGGCAAAACACGAACCTTTGCAGTTAGTCAAAGCAATTCATACTTCGGATTTTTTTACTAACAAGCAGTACGATTTGCTGTTCGAGAGTTTATTTGTAGCGATTAAAAAACTTCTAGATTATCAGAAACCAGAAATTATCGAAACTGTAATTCCGCAGTTGTCGGAAAAGTTGGCGGTGATTTACAGTCGGATGAAGGTCGATCGCATTTTATCTCGGTTGCAGGTGGTTCGGGGCGATCGCAAAATGTCGATCGCCATTTACGATCACGGACTGCATTTTATCGGCGGCGGTCAAAAATACGTCGCTACCCTCGCCTCGCTGCTGCAAAATGAATTTGAAATTACTTTTATCGCCAACAAACCAGTTGCTGTTTCCGACTTAGAATCGTGGTACGGACTCAACCTTTCAGAGTGCAAAATTAAAATTATGCCCTTGGCGTTTTACGAGAAACGCGGAATGCAGTGCATCGATTCCAGCATTATCGTGGAAGATATGGAAAATCCCTTTGATGAAATTGCCAGAGAAAGCAAAAATTACGATATTTTTATCAACGCCAACCAACTGGAAAAAGTTAAACCACTGTCGCCGATATCACTATTTTTCTGCCACTTTCCCAATACCTTCCGCAACCGTCACTTTGCTGTCGATGATTACACTTTTATTATTGCCAACAGTCAATTTACTGTTAAGTGGTTGGAGAAACGCTGGAACCTACAGCCAACTTTTATGCTTTATCCGCCGATAGAAATGGCAACCGTTAAAGTGCAGAAAGAAAAAATAATTTTGGCTGTGGGACAGTTTGAAGCTGGGGGAACAAAAAAGCAAATTGAACTAATTAAAGCTTTCCGCAGTTTGCTAGCAGATTATCCTGAAGAATTTCAAGAATGGCGGCTAGTTTTAGCCGGCAGCAGCATTCCAAAAAATCCTTATTTAAAGACGGTTCAGAATTTATTGAAGCAAGATTCAAGGGCGATCGAGCTAAAAGTCAATGCTGACTTTGATGAGGTAAAATCGCTTTATGCTACAGCTAGCATATTCTGGCACGCCTGCGGTTTGGGTGAAGTCAATCCTCAAAGATTTGAGCATTTCGGGATGGCGACTGTCGAAGCCATGCAAAATAGTTGTGCTCCGATTGTTTTCAACGGTGGCGGCCAACCCGAAATTGTCGAACACGGGCGATCGGGCTTTGTGTTCAATACCGTTGAGGAACTTTGCCAGCATTCACATCAACTAATTGTTAATCCCGATTTGCTAGCAAAACTTCAAGCTGGTGCACAGCAGCGCAGTCAGAACTTTAGACTTGCACGTTTCGACAAAAAAGTCAAGAGTTTTTTTGAGATTATTCACCAAGAATATGCTACAATTCGGCTGCCAAATCCTGCCGATATAGCTCAAATGCTAGATCGGGTTTATAAGGGTAATTAAATAGCCTGCCATGGGTTTTAACCCCTAACCCAAAGCTAAAGTCTTCTTGCATAGGACTAATATAAAAGTCGATTTTATTACCGTTTTCTTCAGTCCGCGCAGGCGGACTTTGTATGTGTAGTCGCGGCTTCCAGTCGCCGGATATCTAAAATTATGTCTAATTCACTGTTAATCAATTTGTCCTTTTTAACTCCTGAACCAACGGGAATCGGAACTTATGCAGCTAATCTTTTCCCGCAACTGCAACAGCTAGAACCCACATTACTTGCTTCCCAGCAAATTGACAATTATACTTGCTATCAAATCCCAGAAACTCTGACTCCGGATCGAGGGCCGAAAGGACAAATTAACAGGCTGCTGTGGACTCAATTCAAATTGCCAAAAATTTACAAAAAATTGCAGTCAAGCCTGATATTTTCTCCAATTCCTGAAGCACCTTTGTATTCTGACTGCCGCTACATCGTCACTGTTCACGATTTAATTCCTTTGCGATTTCCCAAACGGTTGTCTCGTTTAACAGCTTATTTTCGCTACTACATACCGCAGGTTTTGCGGCAAGCAGAACACATTATTTGCGATTCTCAAGCAACGGCGGCAGATGTTGCTAACTTTTTACAAATTCCGCCTAAAAAGATGACCGCAATTCCCCTAGCTTGCGATAATATTAATTTTAGATATCTCGACTTGCCAACCAAAAATTATTTTCTTTATACCGGCAGACACGATCCTTACAAAAACTTAGAAAGATTAATTGCTGCATTTGCGAGTTTGCCCGATCGCGCCAACTGCGAATTGTGGCTAGCAGGGCCTCCCAATGCCTACACGCCGCAGTTGACAGCACAAGTTGAACAATTAGGTTTACAATCTTTGGTAAAGTTTCTCGGTTACGTTCCCTACGATCAATTGCCCGTACTGATGAATCAGGCGATCGCCCTAGTTTTTCCCACACTCTGGGAAGGATTCGGCTTACCAATTTTAGAAGCAATGGCTTGCGGCACACCCGTCATCACATCCAACCTGTCATCAATGCCAGAAGTAGCCGGAGATGCCGCATTATTAGTCAATCCTTACAGCGTCGGAGAAATAGCCGAAGCCATGCAAACACTAGCCACAGATTCAAAAGTGCGATCGAACTTAAAAACTGCTAGTTTAGCCAGATCATCTCAATTTAGCTGGCACAAAACCGGAAAAGCAACCGCCAACATCTTACAGCAATATCTTTAAATCTTCCCTCTCTTCCTTTCTCCTCTCTGCGTCCTCTGCGCCCTCTGCGGTTAAAAAAATTCCCACCCAAAAACCGCAATCTACATATTATCCCATGCCCAATTCCCAATCCAACCTGCTAATCAACCTCTCCTTCCTAATTTCCAAACCAACCGGCTTAGCCATCTACGCCAAAAACCTATTTCCCCACCTAAAATCCCTCAATCCAACATTACTAACAGCAGAAAAATTTCCCAATAATAACTGCTACCAAATCCCCGCAAACCTAACACCAGAACAAGGAACCAAAGGACACGTCAACCGATTGCTGTGGACACAAACCAAACTCCCCAAAATTTACAAACAGCTAAAATCTAACCTGTTATTTTCCCCAATTCCCGAAGCTCCTCTATTTACAGGTTGCCGCTATATAATTACAGTACATGACTTGATAGCGCTGCGATTTCCCCGCCGCTTCGATCCTCTGACACCTTACCACCGCTATTACATTCCCCAAGTGCTGCGGCAGGCTCAACACGTCATCTGCGACTCTGAATCAACTGCCAAAGATATCGCTAATTTTTGCAAGATTCCTACTAATTTAATTACACCAATTTTCCCGGGATATGATACCAGTTTTTTCCGTTTTCTAGACTTACCAACAAGCAATTATTTTCTTTATATCGGCCGCCACAATCCTTATAAAAACGTGCAGCGAGTTGTAGCCGCCTTTGCTGCTTTGCATCATAATTCCGAGTACGAATTGTGGATAGCAGGTTCGGAAGACAAACGCTATACCCCGCTACTGAAGAGGCAGGTTCAAGAATTGGGATTGGTCGAGCGAGTAAAATTCCTAGATTACCTCCCCGCAGCCGACTTGCCCAAAGTCATCAACCAAGCGATCGCCCTGGTTTTCCCCAGTCTTTGGGAAGGATTCGGGCTCCCCGTGCTCGAAGCAATGGCCTGCGGCACTCCTGCAATCACCTCTAACCTGTCTTCAATGCCCGAAGTGGCTGGGGGTGCAGCCTTATTAGTCAACCCCTACAGCGTCGAGGAAATTGCCTCTGCTATGCAAGAGCTTGCAGTGGATGCCAAAGTTCGATCGCACTTGCGGGAGCTCGGTTTAGCCAGAGCAAAACTATTTAGCTGGGAAAAAACAGGCCTGGAAACTGCTGCTATTCTCGATCGATATCTTTAACCAAGGAATAAGGAAGAGGGAAGAGGGAAGAAGAAAGAAGTCAGTAGGTAGATTAATGCCCCATGCCCCATCCCTCCGCTTCGCTCAGCCCTATTCCCAATTCCCACTCCTCCTGCCAGCCTAAGTTAGGGACTGTAGCCCCTTTTACTTATTGATACCCAACTGATCGCCACGCTTGTACTGCTGATAAGCAGCAAAAAACAGCCCCGACAGAGTAACAAAGATTAGACCCAGAACAATACCTGAAAGCAGCGGTTCTACCATGAGATCTCCTTAAAGTTAAGATTTAACAACCTATTTTTAATATTACCAGCACTTACACAGATGAATTTTCCCAAAAACGCCATTCCGGGAATATCAGACCTTGCTCTCCCCGCTGCGAACGATTAAGCTATGTTATGAGAAATAAATTTTCTTGTAGATACTATTTTTAATTGAACTCCTTTGAATAACCAATTTGCCAGGAATGAAATTAAAAACCCGATCGAGCGACTTGCCATATTTGCGCTAGCGGTGCTGCTTGCCATCATCTTGGCGACGATCGCAATTCGTCAGTTTCAAGTCGCCGATCCTTACGTCAAAAGCGTACTGTCCCTCACGGGCAACCCGTTTCAGGGTTCCGCCATCTTTCAAATGAACTGTGCGGGGTGTCACATATCCGTTTCAGACAGTCAAGTCGGGCCCAACTTGCACGGAGTGTCCGAGCGAAAATCCGAATTCGATCTGATCCGCCAAGTCACCAGCGGGCAAACTCCACCAATGCCCCAGTTTCAGCCGAGTCCGCAAGAAATGGCAGACTTGCTGAAGTATCTAGAACAACTTTGACCAAAGAAGGGGACCGGAATTCGTTCCCCTTCTTTGGCTGAGCCTCGAAGCATGAGTTTCGAGGATCGGCTTTCGGTTAGTCCTTCTCTGTTGGGACGAGAGGCAAGTGTAGGGTCGGTTTCAACTGCCGAGTTTTATCTGCCGACTAAACCAGCAAGCTAAAACTTTGAGCAGATAACTGGCTCGGCAGCACGCCCGTCACTACAGCCAAAATCTGGTTGCTGCCCGCGATTCCGATCGCCGTGGAGCCAATAACTTCGGTAAATGACAGTTGATTGAAGTCCAAGCCTCCCACCAAGACGAACTCATCAACCCCTCCCGTGAAGTTGATAATAGTGTCAGTTTCCCCGCCGGCTGCCAAGATAAAGCCATTGCTGCTGCCGCCGACGAGAGTATCGCTGCCAGGGCCGCCAAAGAGCAAGTCATCGCCGGTGCCACCAAAGAGCACATCATCGCCGCTGCCGCCAATTAAGGTATTGTTACCGTCGTTGCCGCAGAGAGTGTCATTGCCTCGATCGCCAATTAGCACGTCATCGCCAGCGCCTCCCAACATTACGTCATCGGCTTTGCCGCCGTACAACAGGTCATTGCCTTGGTCGCCAGAGATCGAGTCGTTGCCAAGATTGCCATAAATAGTATCGTTAGCGCGATCGCCAAAAATCAGGTCAAAGCCTTTGCCGCCGAAGAGAGTATCGTTATCGATGCCTCCGTAGATAGTATCGTTGGCCGTATTGCCATTGATATAGTCGCCACCCTGCAAGCCAAAGATCAAATCGTTGCCGGCCAATCCGAAGATAGAGTCACTGCCGGCACTACCCACGAGCGTATCGTCGCCGTTAGAGCCGTCGATCGCATTACCCCCGGTCGGACTGGGGGGCAAATTGGGAGCGACAATCCTGGGGAAATCCTGAGGGCAAACCAAATCTGTCGGTACAGGTGCAGGTGTCGGCGTCGGCGTCGGTGCAGGCGTCGGCGTCGGTGCAGGCGTCGGTGTTGGGGTCGGTACAGGTGCAGGTACAGGTGTCGGCGTCGGTACAGGTGCAGGCGTCGGTGTCGGTTCAGGCGTCGGAGTCGGTGTCGGTTCAGGTGCAGGCGTCGGTGTCGTTCCCGGAGGCGGAGGCGGAGTCGGCGTCGGCGTCGGCGTCGGCGTCGGGAAGTTCCCGAAGTTGATGCCGCTGACAATAGCGCCCGAAGCCAGTGGTATGTCGGCGGGGTCGGTAGTGCTTTGGGTAAACCCAGTTTGGTTGATTTCCCGGACGCGGTAGGTTCCCGGCGTTAGGTTCGCGAACAGGTAGTTGCCGCTGTTGTCTGTGGTAGTAGTAACAGGAGCAGGAGCAGTTCCAGCTACAACATTGGTTAACTGAATTTGGAAATTGGGCAAACCCGGTTCTCCAGCATCCTGAGTGCCGTTGTTGTTGCTGTCTTGGAACTTCAGACCTCGGATCGCCCCCGGTTGGGGCAGGAAGTTGCCGAAGTCAATGCCCGTGATGTTATCTCCACCTTTTACCGTAACGGGGGCGGGGTTGGGGGTCGTCTGCGTCCAGCCGTTTTGCTGAACTTCCCTTACCTGGAAAGTACCTGCGGGTATGTCCTTAAGAGTGTAGTTGCCTGCGGCATCGGTGATAGTAGTGGGTTCGCCCTGCTGAAACAATCCATCCGGAGTGATACTGTCGAGGAATATTTGCCAGTTAGCTAGCCCCAATTCTCCGGCATCCTTAACGCCGTTGTTGTTGAGGTCATTAAATTTTTGACCGCTGATGGTGCTCGACTGGAAGTTGCCGAAGTTGATGTTAACGATGTCTTGACCGCTGGTGACAGTGATGTCGGCGGGGTTGGCGGTAGTTTGCGTCCAAGTAGGCTGCAAGACTTCCCGCACCTTATAGGTTCCGGCTGACAAATCGATGAATTTGTAATTGCCCGCGACATCGGTGAGGGTGTTCGGTTCCCCGGTGTCGAGAGTGCCGTTGTTGTTGGTATCGAGGAAGAATTGCCAGTTGGCAAGCCCTAGTTCCCCGGTATCTTGTACCCGGTTGTTGTTGATGTCATTGAACTTCAGACCGCTAATCGAGTTGGGCTTGAAGTTGCCGAAATTGTTGTTTTGGGAGTCTGTGCCGCTGGTGACGGCGATCGTAAACGCGCCTGAAAGAGTAGGCGTCGCTGGGTTGACGGGAGGCGCAGTTTGCGTCCAGCCAGTTTGTGGCACTTCCCGCACTGTATAAGTCCCGGCTTTAAGATCGTCGATCTCATACTGACCCGTAGCATCGGTGATTTCGCTTTCTTCATCAGGATCGAAGGTGCCGTTATTGTTGGCATCCACGTAGATTGTCCAGCCTCCTAGCGGTTGTTCTGCTGGCGCATCTTGGATGCCATTTTTGTTGAGGTCATTAAATTTGATCCCCCTGATTTTGCCTAGCTGGAAGTTACCGAAGTTTTGAGCTGTAATATTTGTGCCGCTGACCGGGTTAATTGTATAAAAAGCCGGACCGGCGGTTTGTGAGGAATCGGTCGGTACGTCTTCTCTCACAAAGTGCCGACCGGAACCAACGTTGGCAAAGCTATACGTCCCAGCCGCCGCTGGCGCTGTCCCGGTAACTTGACTGGCGACTTCGGTGTCGCCGGTATCTAAAGTGCTGTTATTGTTAGTATCCTTGAACAAGCGAACGGTAATACCGTTGAGGGGCGTGTCGTCAGCAGTGAAGCCGTTGCCGGTGAGGTCGGTGAATTTGGTGCCGCTGACAGTGATGTTTTGGAAAACGCCGAAGTTTTGAGCGGTGACAGCAGTACCGCTTTGGGCGCTAACGAGAATTGCGCCAGCGGGGAAAGAGATGCTGGAGTTGGCTGGAGGAGTGGCTTGTATCAGGTAATTGCCGGGGCCGATATCGGAGAATGTGTAATCTCCGGCTCCGGCAGTTGTTTGGGCAGTCCCGACAACAGTATCTGTGCCGACTTCTAGCGTGCCATTGCCGTTGGTGTCTTTGTATAAGTTGACGGTGACGCCGTTTAGTGTAGTGTCGTCGGGAGTAAAGCCGTTCCCCGCAAGATCGGTGTAGGTTTTGCCTGCGATCGATGTTTTCTGGAAATTACCGAAGTTGGCACCTGTGACATTAACAATACCCGTATTTGCCGGAGTCGGGCCGACAGTCTGCACCCAAGCAGTCGCAGGGGTTCCAGCGGGCGGCGCTTCTGTAATCGGAGTAGCTGTTTTTACGTCGCGCAGGGTATAAGTGCCGTCGGCTGCGGTGGTAGCGCTCTTGGTGCCTATAGAAATCACCCAGCCCGGGAGGCCCGGTTCAGTTGCCACCTGCCGAACGCCGTCACCGTTAACGTCGTTATATTTAAGGCCAGTGACGATCGGGCCGTACTCGTAAGCGCCAATATCAACAGCAGTGCCGATCGTCCGCGGAAAGCCGGTACCCCGTTGGTCAGTCGCGCCGGCAGCAGCCGCAGCCGTGGCATCCCCGCCATCGATCGCAGGATTAAGTGTCGCAGTGCTGTCAGCCAAAGCATAAGTCTGGGGAACGGCTGTAGCCTGGTTCAATCCTGCGGTAGGGGCGATGACATTTGCTAGAGGAACGGTCAGTTGCTGGGTGGCTGCGAAGCCAGTGCTGCCAGCAAGATTCCCGATCAAATTTTTGATACTGGTGGCAGCGAATGCCCCGAACACGTCGGGACTTGCGCCGCCAAGATTGCCCGCGACGATCGAATTTCTGACATTCACAGTACCGCCATTAGTAGCAATACCCCCGCCGACAGCAACAGCAGGAGCAGTAGCAGTAGCAGTGTTAGCAGTGATGGTGTTGTTAGTCAGAGTTGCAGTAGCGCCGCTGTTGACAAAAATCGCCGCACCCGCACCCTGGCCCGGTGCAGCCCCCGCACCACCAGCAGCACCTCCCGTTGCTGTGTTGCTGAATAAAGTGCTGTTGTTCAGGGTCAAACTGCCACTATTAACAAAAATTGCGCCTCCCAAACCAGCACCGCCGCCGCCACCGGCTGGGCTGCCTGCTCCGCCCGGGGTAAAACCTCCGAGGGTCGTGCTGGCTCCGCCTGCGGTACCGAAGCCGCCGCCGCCTCCGAAGCCCCCGACACCGCCGTTGCCGCCCGTACCGCCCCCGCCGCCGCCACCGCCGCCTCCGAAACCGGCAGCGCCGCCAATTCCCCCAGGGCCGGCTGCACCTGCTGTGCCACTGCCGGCGACGCCACCAGCGCCGCCAGCGCCGCCGCCGCCGCCTCCTCCTCCGAAGCCGCCCGTACCGCCAGCGCCGCCAGCACCGCCCGTACCGCCGTTAGTTCCCCCGGTACCAGCGCCGCCCGTACCGCCGGGACCTCCGGGGCCGCCGTTAAGACCCGTACCGGGCAATCCGCCACTGCCCGCGCCGCCATCACCCCCCGTACCGCCGGGGCCGCCAGCACCGCCGATGCTTTGCAAGCCGGTGAGCCCAGTTTGACCGGCGCCGCCTGCGGACACGAAGGGAAAGAGATCTGCAAAATCGGTGTTGCCACCAGGCCCGGCGGCGGCTGGAGCGACGGGGGGAGCGCCGCCCGCGCCGCCCGTAGCGCTGTTGCCAGTAAAGGTTACGCTGTTAACTGTGACAGTGCCGCTGTTGATAAATAGTGCGCCGCCCATGCCGGCAGCGCCCCCGCCGCCGCCTGTGCCGGCAGCGCCTGTCGATCGGCCTCCGGTAATTGTCAGGTTGGAAAATGTGACTGGGCTGCCGGCGCTGTCGATGAAGAAGCCCCGGTTATTGCCGAGATTTAGGGTGAAACCTCCACCAGTAAAGGTGATGGGGGTGGAAATCCTGGGCAGAACCTGTC
>JAICRN010000794.1 GCA_025937335.1 Microcoleus sp. TY_ISSM_2_bin.22 | reverse complement strand
TTCTGTCGATCGCCGATTTGGGTTGCCTGAATTGGTGTCAGCGAAGGGAGGTTTGGGATTGGCATTTTGAGTGTCCGACAACATAACCTCGGCTGCTGTTACGTTTGAAAGCAGGCGAAAACCGTCAGGAGTAATAATTTTTTCTCCGATTCCGGGATCGAATTCGTGCTGCAACCAAGTGCAGACGGCTGCTGTATCCGGTGTCGGGACTTCTAGATAAAGAATTTCTTGCATGATTAGGGTCTCTATTCTGAATAAATTAATAAAGATGAGGGAGTTGACAAGGGAGCAAAGTAAGTTATACTCCCGAATACTTATTTAGTTTTAAATAAGTTTACAGTGTTCTCAGATTTTTAGCTGATTAGCCGGAAGCCCCACAGCGGCTGAATATCTACTCCCTTCGGTATGCACTCCTATGAATTATCCCATTCCTACGAATCCTCAAGAAATGATTGCTTTGCGACAGCAGCCGCTGAATGAAGAATTGGTGGCGTCGGCGATCGCGGGTGTGATTCAGATAGCTCGATCGCGGTCTCAGTCTTTGGATGAGTTAAAGGCTGAGTTGCTCGCTGACGACAATCTGCTCGATTTGCCTCAAAGGCTATGGCTGAGCGAGATTGTGGCTCAAGCTTGGGAAAATTTGCCTTAGACTAGACTGCGGCTAAAAGATCTATCTAATTAAAGGTGAATTTAAAATGGTACAAACAACATTAAAATCCTTAACTTTAGAAGAGTTTTTCCAACTACCAGAAACTAAACCTGCAAGCGAATACATTGATAATCAAATTATTCAGAAGCCAATGCCACAAGGAAAACACAGTGCGACTCAATGTGAATTAATTATTTTCATTAACGCTATATTAAAACCCAAAAAAGTTGCACGATATTTTCCAGAAATCCGGCGTACATTTGGCGGAATGTCAACAGTCCCTAGACCTCTTGCAAAAGTCCTTTTCATAAATTTATTGGACGGGCAAGATGCCCGTCCCACCAGAAAAAATAACTTTTGTGGGATGGGCATCTTGCCCGTCCTAGTTATTTTTGCAAGAGGTCTCCTGATGTTTCAGTATTTGTCTGGAACTGAATTCCCACAGATGATAACAGTGAAATTGCTAATGTCTTTCCCCTAGCTCCTGATTGGACAATAGAGATTTTGTCGCCCGAACAAAGTCAAACTAAAGTTACTAAAAATATTCTGTACTGTTTAAATCATCAAACTCAAATGGGCTGGCCGATCGATCCCGACGAACAATGCGTTTTTGTTGATGTTCCCCAGCAACAGACAGCAGTATTTGATGAACCCGAAATGCTGCTACCTGTGACCTCATTCGCTAACGAACTGCGGTTGAGTGTCGGAGAATTATTTGGCTGGCTGCTGAAATAATCTTCGGAAGGAAGAAGGAAGTTCGGCAACGAGCACGCGATCGAGATGTAACGGATGTAACGCCGGGAAGGAAGACCGAAGTTGGAAGAAGGAAGAGAGTGCTTTTGACACGGATAAACGGATTAAATACTGCCAACAGTCAACAGTCAACGGACTAACGCAACTCAACTTCTCGCTTGACTTCTGCCAAAACTCGATCGCCCCGCGTCAAGCGATATTCTGCCCGCCAAACTCCGGGAGTCAGAGGAGAATTTGTACTGTTTCTTTTGCCGGCATAACCCAACCAAGTGCGGCTGGGGGCTTTAATTTCATTGGTCTGGTCAGCGATGGTTTTGCCGTTGGGTGCAAATAATTTGTATTGTTCGCGATCGCCCTTGAGCACTCCGTAACTTTGCACCCAAAACAACAAAGC
>JAICRN010000600.1 GCA_025937335.1 Microcoleus sp. TY_ISSM_2_bin.22 | reverse complement strand
ATCGCCCGCTGTTTGGCTATGGAACCGGAGATTTTGTTGATGGACGAACCGACTTCTGCACTCGATCCAGAAATGGTTAAAGAAGTGTTAGATGTGATGAAAGCTTTGACGAAAACGGGAATTACAATGGCGAGTGTAACTCACGAGATGGGTTTTGCGCGGGAAGTCGCCCACCGGATATTGTTCCTGGATGGCGGAAAGGTGGCGGAAGATGTGCCGCCGCAGGAGTTTTTTCGCAACCCGAAGTGCGATCGCGCCAAGCAATTTCTGGAAAAAATGCTTTAATTCAGATAAAGATTAGAGTTTTTAACCGCAGAGGACACAGAGGACACAGAGAGAGTTAGAGGAGAAAGAGAAAGTTGCGGTAGAGGGCGTCAGTTTGAGATGCTCGATCGCCACGGAAAGTATAATAATGTTGCTCCGATGATTAACTTGGTAATTCTGTTAGAAAAAGGAGAGAATTCTTTGAATCACCTGGGTATTAAAATCTTTCGGAAATCGGTGTCTTTCCTGAGCGTGATCGAGAAAGAAAGTCTTGGGATAATAAGCAAGACCGGCTTCCATCTCGCTAATCTTTTCTAATAAAGGTTCGATCCGATCGATTTTGTCGGGATGGCGATATTGGATGAGAGTCGCAGCATTCCTAAAATGCCGCCCCTCATCCTGCGTGACCAAATGTCCTACGCGAGCAAAGCCCTTCCCATAGTGTTGGTAGAATTCCTTAATATCCCGGTGATAAGACCACACGGAACCCATTTCGTCAAACATTAAACCAACTAGAATGGTGAATTCGTTCTCAATCAGAAACGAGATCGGTTCGAGTTCATGCACCCGACTCTCGTTTTTTTGGTCGATCGCCTCTGGGGACAAACCTGATACCATGTGATAGACCTTACGTAGAGCAACGTAGTGCCGTAATTCGTCTTGCAGCCAAAGTTCGATCGCACTCATGAATTCTAACGAGAACTCCGAACTGCGAGAGAGCAGATGCTCGTAGAGTGGCTGACTGTCTCCCTCAGAGAACACATCTCGGCTCAGGAGATCCATAAATCCAGCCTGAATTGCAGGCGCGACTTCGGGAATTTTCAACTCATCGGCAATAAATTCATCTACACTCCACTCACTGCTAAGAATCGGAATTCCCCGGACATCATGAGTTTGTAATTTCATAGTTTTTCTGATTAGAAGTTAAGTATTCACCAGACGGTCGCTCACAATATGCGGAACGATTAAGCAATGTCGTCCGGTGATCGGATTGGTATCTCCGCGCAATACGATGCCAGATGGAGTATCGCCGACAATCCAGGAACCTACGACGAAGTGGTAGCCAAAATATTCGGGCAAGGGTTGATAGGACTGAATAATGAATCCTTCGCGATCGTAGCCCATCGCCTCGCGGGCGTGAACGGCTCCGGCAACAAAATCCCCTGTTTCAATAGAAACCCCAACACCTTCTAGACCGACGAGCGGCTTTTTGACGTGCATTTGGGTCAGTAATGCTGTGGATTCGATCGAGATAGTATCTGTGAAGAAAGTGGGTAGCAAGAATTGAGCGTAAACTGGGTGGTTGCCAAATAATTCCCACATCCACACCATCGATCCTTTATTGCTTAAAATCTGTTTCCACAGCGGTTCAATGATTTTCACGTCCCCTGCTATCAGGCGCGATGCTAGGGCTTCATCTGCGTTAAAGGATTGGCTGGCGAGTTGCAAATCCAGCCAATCGACGATTTTCCACAGCCGCAAGATCCGATTATTGAATTGATCGACAAAAAATCCTTCTTCATCCACGCCCAGATGGTTACGCAATCCTACAAGTTGGGTGAAAAAGCGATCGTTTCCCAATTCTTGATTAATAATTTCGACCAGTTGTCCTGCCATCTCGGTATCTTCTGACAGATGCTCGTCAATTAACAAGCTCAGGCCGAACTGCTTTAAATCATAATGACGACTGAGAGTGCGGAATCGACCCGCAACTTCGTCCCAAAAGTTGTTGAACTGATTGGCATCGTTGGGAAGCGATCGCAAATCTCGGCTGGTTTTTTTCATGTCATCTAACCACAGCCATTGATAGACTGTTTCTGCACCCAAGAGAGGAGTTTCGCCGTTGATTTCTAGAAGGCTAATTTTTCCATCTTCAGTGACGGCAAGATCGAAACGGGTATAAAGAGACATATCTTCTGCTTCGTCAACCCGATCCCACGAAATCTGAATTGCTTCCCAGAAAGCAGGGGGAATAGCGAGTTTTTTCATCCGATTTTCTAGGCCATCGGCGGTGAAAAACCAGTCCAAAAACTCCCGACACATATCCCAAAGAGCCTCAGTAGCATCCCAGATGCTCGCCTCTTCCTGGCGCGAAAACATCACCCCAAAGGGACGGTCTAAGGCTTCTGCCCAGTAGCGTTGGTTGATGTCTGCAAGAGGCTGACATTGGTAGGCGTTATCTAATACGTGCTGCTGCCAGTTGCGTCGTCGCTGAAACAAAAAGGGATACATGGATGAAGCACCTTGCTAGTGACACTGGAGAATATGGAAAAATAGAGAAAAATCGGTCTTGGTTACTTTCCTCCGCTTCCCAAAGAACCCGTGGAGCGGACAGCTTTACCAAAGCTCCCTCGTCCCTTGATGGTTCCTCGAGCTGCGTAGCCTGGGGGGCGATTTGGGGTGTCGCGACTTGAGGAAAAGTAGGGAGAATCTAGCGGTATGCCCTGTAGGGGAGGAGTAATCGGGGTTCTATCTGGAGTTACAATTCCGATGGGGGAGCGGTAAACTGGTTGCACTGGATAAACCATGTAGGAGCCGCCGTTGACGCCGTTGACCACTGTTGGAGGGGCATCATCATCGACATCATCGGTGAAATAGAAGCCGCCGAACTCTGGTCGCCATCCGGGGGTAGCAACGCTGGAATTCGATACCTGCGAGCAAATGCTTGCTGTGTCTTCTTGGCATTCTGGCTGCGTGCGATACACGGGCGTAATGCGTTCGTATTCCTGCATTGCGTACCGGAACTGGGCCTGACACTGCTCTTTGGTGAACCCGTTGCTTTGGTTCGTCGCATCTACAATACATTGCTGTTCGGATGCGTAGTAGCGTACTTCCTTGGGTTGGCGCAACATGGTATAAGCAAGATAGCCTAATCCACCGATCGCCAGTACACCTGATGTAATTAGAAGGTAACGAATTGTTGTCGTTCGATTGTTGTTATGAGTCATGGCTAACCGGAGGTTAGAGTCATTATTTCAAAGAACCTGTAATGTGATGAATTGGCTGCCACTGAGATGATTGGATTTACACGGTCAGCTAAAGTTCAAGTAATTTACCTAAGCCTGTGAGTTGGCACTCACGACTTTGATTATAGCTTTGACTACATTGCCCGATTCAGGGATTCCTCGCACGCAGGAAATTATATTCCTCAAATATTTGATTTCAAATTCGCCTTTTTTGACTGCGCTGATTTCGCTGGCGATCGAGTTTAGCTAAAAATGCACCCGAAACATCCGCCAGAATGCTAATTATCCGATACAAAGCCACCGCACTCAAAATTATACCCGTAGAAAAGCGATCGGACAGCAGGGCGATCGCCGTTGCTTCAAATACTCCCAGTCCCCCCGGTGCTCCCGGTACGACTAAACCGACAACAAACGCAAAACAAAAAGCACCTAACAAGTTGGGAATATTGCTAAAGTTCACCGGAGTTAAAGCAGTTACAGTTAGCAAAAATCCGCAGCCCCGCAATCCGATAAAACACATTTGTCCGATTAACGGCACTAAAGGATAGCGTT
>JAICRN010000326.1 GCA_025937335.1 Microcoleus sp. TY_ISSM_2_bin.22 | reverse complement strand
TGCTCAATTCCCGACAAATGGGCAAATCCAGTTTGCTGGTGCGAACTGTACAAAAGCTCTCGGCTGATGGTATTGCCTGTGCTACGATCGACCTTTCGGACATTGGCAACCAGCAAGTCTCTCTAGATAAGTGGTACGGCGGCGTCGCTTACAAACTCTTGTGCAGCTTCAACCTGTTTAACCCAGTCGAGTTTATGACTTGGTGGCGGGAGAGAGAGTTGATGTCGCCGGTGCAGCGCTTAGGAGAGTTAATTGAAGAGTTGCTGCTGGTCAAAATTTCTCAAAACCTGGTCATTTTTATTGATGAAATTGATAGCGTTCTGAGTTTCCAAGAACCGCTAGACGATTTTTTTGCATTAATTAGATGTTGCTACAATAAACGCGCTCACAATTCAGAATACCAGCGCATTACATTTGCTTTGCTGGGAGTAGCTACGCCATCGGATTTAATTAGCGATGCAACTCGCACGCCCTTTAATATCGGCTTAGCAATTGAATTGCACGGTTTTAACTTACAGGAAGCTCTGCCTTTAGCAAAAGGGTTTGAGGGACAAGTAGACAATCCTCAAGAGGTTTTAAAAGAGATTTTGGACTGGACTGGAGGGCAGCCATTTCTGACTCAAAAGCTTTGCAAGCTGATTTTGCACCATGTAAAAAGCTTAGCATCGGCTTCTATTATATCAGACTCAACGGATGAAAGCCAAACTGAAAACTTTACAACTAATCAATTATTAATTAGCGAGATCGTGCAATCTCATATTATTGATAATTGGGAATCATCCGATGAACCGGTACACATCAAAACAATTCGCGATCGCCTTCTCAGAAGTCAGCACCGCGCCAGTAGGTTATTAGGACTATACCAAAAAATATTGCCACTTTCAGAACCCCCCTTGTTAAGGGGGGCATGGGGGATCTGCGCCGATGATACTCCCGAACAAACAGAATTGCGGCTGAGCGGATTAGTAGTAAAACGAGCCGGAAAATTAACCGTATCCAACCGCATTTATGCAGCTATATTCAGCCACAACTGGATAGAAAAAGCACTCGGCGACTTGCGCCCCTATGCTGAATCCCTAACAGCATGGATAGCTACAAATTGTCAAGACGAATCTCGCTTGTTGCGCGGTCAAGCACTGGAAGATGCCCAACAGTGGGCGGCAAATAAAAGCTTGAGCACCCAAGATTATCAATTTTTAGGTGCGAGTCAAGAAGCGGAATTTGCCAAATTGCGCGATCGCGAAAAACAAACTCAAGCTGAAATTGAACAACTGCGCCGCGAAAAAAAGTTACTAGAGGAACTAAGCGAAGCACAAAAGCAGAAAAAAGTGATAGCAGCTAAACTTTGGCGCGAGCAACAACTGAGAGTGCAAACAGTTACAGGAGCCGCAGGAATACTGATATTAATTCTGATAGCAGCCTTTTGGATTAAACCATCAATCGAAGAAAGAAACCACAAAATTCTCACTCTCAGTCTACTATCAGAAACGCTCTTGGCTGCCGATAAAAAAGAGGAAGCTTTGCTAGAAAGCATTAGAGCTGTTACAGAAATGAAAGGATCGCTCGGAGTGAGTTCAGATATTCAGATGCGAGTGGCGATCGCCCTCGAACAGGCAGTTTACAGCTTTCGGGAACGCTGCAGCTTGCAGAGTCAAGCCAGTACCCTTGCTTTCGCTAGTTTCAGTCCCGACAGTCAAACAATTGTGACTGCTACCGATGATAATTATATCAAATTTTGGCAAAAAAATGGAACTTTGCAAGCAATATTAACCGGACATACGGATAAAATTAGAAGGGCTATTTTCAATCCTAACGGTCAGCTTATTGTCTCAGCCAGCGACGACAAAACTATCAAAATCTGGCAAAAAAATGGCCAGTTAATTCATAATTTAAAAGGACACATCGATAAAATAACAAGCGTCTCTTTTAGTCGAGATGGTAATATTATTGCTTCAGCCAGTGTCGATGGAACTGTGAAACTATGGAAAATCAACGGTGAAGAATTGTCAAGTTTTCAAGTAGAGCGAGGTTGGATAACCAGCGCCAGTTTTAGTCCAGACGGTCAGATAATTGCTGCGGCTGGCACTGATGGCACTGTTAAACTTTGGAGTTTGACAAAGCTTGTGGAAAAATTGCGAAAACAGCAGTCGATCGAATCAAGCACCGACATCAAATTGCTCAGAAGTTTACAGATTGAACGCGATCAAATTATGAGTGTCACTTTCAGTCCCGATGGAGCCTTGCTGGCGACTGCAAGTGCTGGAGGAACTGCGAGAATTTGGAGCAAAGACGGCACACCGCTAAGTATTTTAAAGCATACAGGTGGATTGACAAATATCAGCTTTAGTCCCGACAGTCAAATGTTGCTATCTGCAAGCACAGACAAAATGGTGAGGCTGTGGAATATTGACGGTACGTTGCTCCAAACTTTAAAAGGTAACAAGGATGCTGTTTGGAGTGCGAGTTTTAGTCCAGACGGCAAGGCGATCGCAAGTGCTAGTGCTGACGGTACGGTGATGCTGTGGAATCTGAATCTTGACGATTTGCTGGTGCAGGGCTGCAATGTCGCCCGCAATTATTTTCAGACAAATCCGATCGCCAATCCCAGCAATCGCCACCTCTGCGACGGAATTGAAACTCAGTCAGGTATTAAGCAAAAAAACCCCGGTTAAGAGTCAATCGATTTTAGATTTTAGATTTTAGATTTTAGATTTTAGAATTGACCCCACGGATAAATACGTTCGGCAAGTTTCATCGGATACAGGTTTTTTATTTCTGGGTCCTGAGTGTGCGAAGGAATGAATCCGGGGGCTTGTATCCTGGATGCTTTCGGTCAAAATCGTGATTTTTGCAGCAAAATATCTAGGCAGAAACCGACTTTTTGACCCAGCCTGCCTCTAGGGCTGATATGGTTACAATTGGTAGCAGCTAATAGGTAATAGGTCAGCCCGATCGGTGTATTCAACTCTAGAGCAAAAATACCAGCGCCTGCAAAAAGACTTAACGGGCGGAGTTATCGCCCTGGGCGGCATTTTCTGCACCGGTACTCTCTGGTATTGGCAGGTAGAAAAATGGTCTTTGCTCGATGCCGCTTACATGACAGTATTTACCCTAGCAACTGTCGGCTACGGTGAACTTCAGCCCCTCGGCCAACGCGGGCGAATGTTTACCATATGCCTGATTTTGATGGGCGTGATTGTGATTGGTTTCATCGTCAACCGCTTTACAGAAGCGCTGATTGAAGGATATTTTCAAGAAGGAGCAAGAATTAGGCAGCAGCGGCGATTGGTAGATTCTTTGATCGGGCATTACATTCTCTGCGGTTTTGGGCGCACTGGCCGCCAAATTGCTTTGGAATTTCAGGCCGAATATATCTCTTTTGTGGTGATAGATTCGGCGATACAGTCGGTTGAGGCAGCTTTGGCCCTGGGGTACACGGCTGTCCAAGGAGACGCGACTCTGGACGAAATTTTGCTGAGTGTGGGGATCGATCGCGCAATTTGCATAGTAGCAGCTTTGCCTTCGGATGCTGAGAATTTATACACTGTACTGTCGGCGAAAACTCTGAATCCGAAGGTGCGGGCGATCGCCCGCGCCACCACAGAAGAAGCCGTAAAGAAGTTGCAGCGGGGCGGGGCCGATGCCGTCGTATCCCCCTACATTACTGGCGGAAAGCGGATGGCGGCGGCGGCTTTGCGGCCTCAAGTTATGGATTTTTTAGATGGTGTTTTGACGGGCACCGATAGTTCTTTTTACATGGAAGAATTTTTGGTCGATCCCAATAGTTGTGTCTACGTCGGGCAAACTTTGAGAAATGCCAAGTTGCGATCGCAATCGGGGGCCTTGGTGTTAGCGGTGCGGCGCGCTGGCGGGACTTTGATTGTCGGGCCTACTGGAGACACTGCGATCGAAGGAGGAGATATGCTGATTTGTTTGGGCACGGCTGAACAACTGCGAACTCTCAATCAAATCCTCAGTCCCCTGAGTTTTCGTCTCCCCCGGCCCCCGAACTAATACGATGTCAGGTTTGTATAGCATTCGCCAAATCGGTTAGGACAAATTCTTGTAGGGAAGGGGCTGCTATCATCTCATCTCATCCGATTAGGAGAAATATTTTCACATCAGCGCCCACCCTACTGCTGTTACTCTGTCTTAACCACCTTAAGGGTTGCTAGATATCCATTGTTAAGGAAAAATAAACCAGCATTCTGACTCACAAATTCGGCCGTCAAACTATAGCAGCGGAAAAGAAACCGTTTTCCCTTTATAAATCTATAAAAAATGCTAGAACAAAAAGATTTTATAGCCACAAAATTGCTAATTCTCTTTATTAACAAACTGAGCGTTCAGATTAGCGCTAGGGCGAGCGCTTAAGAAAGTTAGCCCATCTATACCAAGAAATTAGAGATTAATTTTTCACTTTTGTAGTTAGTCGAGGTTTGGGTTGTTCAAAAGGCGGTAGGTGCTAACTATGATGGATCTTGCACTGATGTCCTTTTGAATATAAAGTGTAAAAATCTTGGAGTGCTGACATTTGTTCTCTCAATCTAGATATCTCTATATCCAAGGGAGAAATTAGTTTCTCAAGGTAGCGAACGTCACTCAACCACAGTCGTAAATCTGGTTTGAGAGTTGCATAGAGCATTTCGGGGCAGGATAGTAATATTACTGTTATTGTCTCTGCTACGAATGGCTGTTGCGATCGCCACTTCCCTACAACAGACATTGCATCCCAGTCATCGCTTGACAACAAGTATTGGCGAACAATATTAAACAGTGAATTTAACTCAATAGCTGCTCGTAATTTCTCAAGTGTCTCTGCCGTCTCTGAGGAGGTATGCAGCATAGCTGTGAATTCTACAGGCCAATGGTGCAGGATGGTACTGACAAATGAAGCAATTGAATCAGGTTGCTCTTTTCTCAGACTGTCTGGCAGTATTTCTGCAAAGTAAGGGGCAACACTACGCCACTGATGTAAATCAAAAACAATATGAAAGAAGGTTTCTTGCAACGCTTCACTCTTCTGCAATAAAATATAACCTCGACCTTGATTAGTGACCGGATCGACAGGCTCAAACGCTTTCCATAACAAAGGTAGAGAAACCCAGTGAGGTGGATATTTGAAACGGGCAACATCTAGCAGAAGCACTAGATCCCGCTTTGGATGATAGCCACCAATTGGTGAGAAGTGACCGTCACCAGTTTGTCCTAATACCTTTCGGCTGTAGGAAACAACTAGATGAATATCACCTGGCGCAGCAGTCACCTGCTGAACTGCTTGCCGAAAGTTTTCCAAACTGCTTTGCTTGTAACGGTTAGGTTTTACAACAGCACCGTTGCAACGTGCGATACAGACAAACTCATCAAAGGTGATACCATTTTCTTTAATGACTGAAAGAGGCAAGCAACAGTCTAAAAATTCCTCTCCATACCATCTCCACACCCCTTTCCAAATGCGACCCGGATCGATGGATAAAGCATTAAGAACAACAACTAAACTACCCAATCCACAAAAAGCGGGTTCTGCTTGAGTATGAAACTGTTCAGCTAGAGCAAAATACCCTTCCATACCTCCGAAGGCCAACGCTTCTCGAAAAATTTGCCTTCCTTCTACTGAGGAAAAGGCAATAGCAGAATCGGGGAGTGAACGACGGTAAAATCCTTGAGCGGACATTGAGTGTTTTAACCCTCATTGCTAACTGCTAATAGATCTTATGCAACATCGCTACACTGATACTGATGAATGCACATATCTACTACTTTTTTTGCATTTTACCAATACAGCGCTGCGAACGTTTGACTTTCTGGGTGAAAACTTTAACAAACGCGACCATTTTTCTTAGATAGAGTAACCGCCTTGGCGGTGGCTGCAGTCACGAATGCAAATCCTCTCTCGATCGATGCTTCCCAGAACAAATAAATATTTTTACAAGGTACGAACAAAATCTTGAAAAATATTTACTTTTGATTTAAAAAATTCACCAGATCCACCACCAAGGATTGACGGCAAATAAAAATGCTCTCGGCAAGTCGCTGAGAACATTTTTAAGCTGTTAAACTGCGTTTAGAACCGCGATCGATCCCGCAAAGCAATTTGGTATTACACAAAATAGCTGAAACCGAAAGCCGATGGCGGGATTTGAACCCGCGACCGACCGATTACGAATCGGTTACTCTACCACTGAGCTACATCGGCACAGACAATTTTGGATTATAGCATAACTTAAGCGAAAAAAGCAACGAGTTGTAGAATTAAATTCAAAACTCCACAACTCCTAACTCAGAACTTGTTAAACTACCAGTTCCCCGTCTGTTGAGCCGCCTCTGGCCCCGGAATAAACTAAACCCCGCTGCATATCCAGCGTCAGCATAGTTCCGTCCCGAATTACCCGCGTGGCATTCTGCACGCCCACCATCACCGGCACGCCCAACCGCAAACCGATAATCGCGGCGTGAGAAGTCAAACTGTCCTCCTCCGTCACCACACCGGCTGCTTTCCGAATCATCTCCACAAAAGCGACGCTGGTGTGTTCGACTACCAAAATTTCTCCCGGGTGGAAATTGCCTACATCCGCAGCAGTACGAGCAACCCTGGCCATGCCGCTCACCGAGCCCAAACCGACACCAGTACCTCTGCCTAAAACGGCTGTCACTACCTCAACTTTGATCAAATCCGTCGAACCGGCAACCCCTT
>JAICRN010000535.1 GCA_025937335.1 Microcoleus sp. TY_ISSM_2_bin.22 | reverse complement strand
CGCGCACTGCTTTTAAACAACCGAATCAAGCGGTGGACTTTACTAAAGGTTACAACGTCAATACAATTGCTGTCCGCGTTCCGAAAGCGTTTTTGCAAGCAGGAACTGGGGCGAATACTTTTGATGTTTGGTCAACAGTTTCGATTCGGGATGGAGCCGGCGGTTTCAAACAATTCGAGCGTTTGGCGAGACCTGCAATTAATGAGGGTTTGATAGTTACTCCCGACTTCCTGGAAGCATTTAATAGTATTCCTCCGAGATTGGATTTGAGCGCTGCTGCTGCTCCGGTGCGGCAGGAAGCTGTTGCTACTCTGAATGCTGTGGATCTTTTGGACGGTCGGGATAATGTCGATCCAAATGCGATCGCCGGAGCTTTCTTACCCGATGTCATGCGGATCGATACCACAAAAACCAGCGGCTACGCTAGCGCTACAAATGCTCAAGGAAGCTTGATCGGGGGTCGTATGCTGATGGACGACGTTATTGATATCACTCTGGGAGCTTTGGTTGGCTCTCCGGTTAGCGATAACGTTTCTTATAACGGAACTCCGGGAAATCCGGCTCAGGGACACAAACCTTTAGAACCGACTTTTCCTTATTTGGCTTTGCCTAATTAGTCATTAGTCATTAGTCATTAGTCATTAGTCATTAGTCATTAGTCATTAGTCATTGATTATTGGCTAGTGACATATCGGAAATGCTTTTTTTAACCGCAGATGAACGCTGATTAACGCGGATGTATGAAAACTAAAACTAAACATGAAATAAAATCGGATATTTTATCGTGGTGGGTGCTGATAGTAGTGCCTGTAGCTGGGATAGTAGTAGTAAATTTATCTCCTAATTGGCGTTTTATTTCAGATAAGTTCTCTAACAAAAGTGCCGAAAATCTCGATATTAACTACCGATATCATTTCTCGGAAAGTTTGAGAAATAACGCAAATCAAAAGGAAGCGATTCAGCAAGAAATTGCTTTTTACCAGCAGCGATTGGCTGTTGATTCCCGCAGCGGTTTGAACCGGGCGGCGCTGGCGGGATCTTATTTAAAAATGGCTCGCGCTACTGGGGAGGGAGGTTGGTTTTTATTGGCAGAACAAGCGGCTCAAAGGTCGATCGCCGATTTGCCTTTTGACAACAAAGGTGCGCTGTTAGTTTTAGCTCGAATTGCCGAAGCCAGACACGATTTTCCTACTGCTTTGCGCTTTGCTAAACAGGTGGGTTTTGACAATGAAGATGCGATCGCCCTTTCAGTTACATCTCACTTAGCCACAGGAAAAGTGAGCGAGGCAAATGCAGCCGCAGAAGCCTTAGTTAACCGGATTCCGAACTTGGGTTCTCTCACTTTGAGAGCTTTAGTGAGAGAGTCTCAGGGCCGAGATGCTGAGGTTTTGCAGGATTACCGGCAAGCAATGGCGGCGGAGGAACCGGGAGAGGTTGCGGGTTCGGCGCGGACCCGATCGCTCTTGGGTCGATTTTACGCGCGTCGCGGGCAGTTTGTACAGGCGAAAGCGCTGTTTTTGGAGGCGCTGCGGTTGGTGCCGCGATACCCGCTGGCGTTGATTTATTTGGCGGATTTGGAGACGCGGCAGGGCAATTATCGGGAGGCTGAAGGCTATTACAGGAAGGTTTCGGCCTATTCTGGCCCGGTTGCGACGGTGTTCGATCGCATTGTCGATCGCGGTATGGCGAGGGTGAAGGATTTGCAGGGAGATGCGATCGAATCCCGGCGACTTCGCGACAAAGCAGAAGCGGGGCTGCGACAGGAACAGGTTTCTGGATCTGGCGGTTTTGGCCACCGGCGCGATTTGGCGAGTTTGCTGCTGGAAAAAGGTCGATCGCAGGATTTAACGGAAGCGCTGGCGTTAATGCAGGAGGAGGTGAAAATTCGGCGGGATGCGGTGACGCTGGATACTTTGGCTTGGGCGCTTTCGAGTTCTGGGCAATGGCAAAAAGCCGATCGAGTAATGGCCGAAATAGTGCGATCGGGGATTCGCGATGCGGGGATGTTTTACCGGGCTGGTGCGATCGCCCGGACTTTAGGTAAGGATGCTGAATCTCGCGCTTATTTTCAAAAGTCTAAGGAAATTGACCCGAGTTTTGACGATCGATCTCGCCAAGCATTGGGTTTGGGAAGTTATGAATTTTGAGATTAGCTAGTAGCAGCGATTCGGCCAAGTTCGCCATTCCGCCAATCCACCATGGGTTTCAACCCCTGGCGGACTGTGAGACTCACGAAAAAATCGATCGCCTAAAAAATCACAAACAACAAAACAAAATACAAAAAAAAATGTATTTATGCAGTACCATCTGAAACAAGTTTCAAAATTATTTATCCTATTTTTTCTGACACTTTCCTTGTTACTAACAACCTCAAACCGACCAGTTTACTCGCACTGGTCAGACTTATCCGTAGCAGAAATATTAGTCAACGATTTGCAAACCGAAATAACATTAACTTTCCCAACAGGCTTAACAAACTTCGCCGACGACAATCGAGACAGCCAGCTACAACCTGCTGAAGTTCGCAGCCACCAAACACAGCTAGAAAAGTTTTTCAGCCAACAAATCCGCCTCACCAACAGCAGCAACATTCAAGGCTCCGCAGCAGTAGAACCGCTAGAAATAGCAGCTAAAAGCGCCAGTGCGATCCAGCAGCCGAATACCCACAGCACCTTAATATTAAACTACACCTGGCCCGCATCTTCTCAAGAGAAAACCCCCGCTTTACCCGAGCCAATTTCCATCTCAAAACCAGAGAAATTGCGGATTAATTACAATCTGTTTTTGCCCGGAGTTCCGACAGCTAGCTGTCAAGCTACGATCGTGCAAGCGGGTGCTGTAAAAAGCTTTGTATTTACGCCACAAAACCGCGACTTTTTGTTAGCAGGAAAGGAATCTATTTGGGATTCAGGTTGGAGTTTGCTGCTAGCAATAGCGGGAGCATTTGCTTGGGGATGCGTACACGCGATGTCACCCGGACACGGAAAAACCATAGTCGGCGCTTATTTAGTGGGTGCGCGGGCTACTCCGGCACACGCTTTATTTCTAGCAGGGACGACTACAATTACTCACACTGCTGGCGTGTTTGCGGTGGGCGGCATTACTTTGTTTGCTTCTCACTTAATTGACCCAGAAAAATTAGATCCTTGGCTGAGTTTAATCTCGGGTTTATTAGTAGCCTCGATCGGTCTTAACTTATTATTATCAAAAATTAAGACGAGGTTGGTAGTGAGGACTGACGTTCTCAAAAAAATCAAAAGTAAAGTTTTTAATAAAAACTGGTTTCTCAGGAAGAAAGTTTTTACTGCGGAATGTGAAGAACCAGTAAATCTTTTGAGTAGAGGAACTTGGGAGAGAGAATTTAAGCCTGTAAAACCCGATATATCTCACCACTACCACCATCACGGAGACGGCCGGATTCACTCGCATTTGCCTCCCGGTGCTGACGGTTCTGCTATTACTTGGAAAAGCTTATTGGCGTTGGGGATTTCTGGGGGTTTGTTGCCTTGTCCTTCCGCTTTGGTGATGCTGTTGAGCGCGTCGGCGTGGGGCAATGTTGGTTTGGGAATGACGTTAGTGGTAGCGTTTAGTTTGGGATTGGCTTTGGTGCTGAGTGCGATCGGATTAATCTTAGTTTATGCCAAACGAAATTTTGATAAACTGCCCAAACAGATAACAGCAGTCAAGTTTATGCCTGCGATTAGTGCGATGTTTGTAATGTTTTTGGGGTTGGGAATTACCGGACAGGCAATGTTGAAAATATTGGCTGCAAATCAATGGGTAATTGGCAATGGATAAGCATAAAATTAGGACTCTCACTCCTAACTACAAACTTAGAAATAAGTCTGATTTTAGATACCCGATTTCTTGATGAAGCCGGGTATCTGGGTATTGTGTTTTTTACCCGTTGCTCACTTATCAGGCCGCACTATGTTTATTAATAATTTTGGCTAAATCCGGTACTCCGTTTTCCACGTAAGTCTTAGCTGAGGGGCGGAGTTTGGCATAGGCGCCTTTAACCATCGCTCTTGTGCTGTTCTCGACTCTTTTGTCGCTGATTTGGAGCAATTCGTCTGCTACTTCAGATTTTCTTTGGGCTAGATATTCTACTGGGTTGCCATTGTTTACCCCTTCAGTCCACATCGGATCGAGTGCGACCGAGATTTCTGGCAGAAGTTGATCGACGACTTGGGCGCAATAGTCAGCCCGTATCCCCTTGACAGTAGAGTAGGCAGCTTTAAGAGCCATACCACCCAATCCGGGCGCTGCTGCAACTTGTTGGT
>JAICRN010000564.1 GCA_025937335.1 Microcoleus sp. TY_ISSM_2_bin.22 | reverse complement strand
GGATGTTGGGAAGAGGGAAGTACGAACCGCGAAGACGCGAAGTACACGAAGGAAGAGGCAAAAAGGAATAAGTAATAAAAGCAAGGGTTTCAGTAATTAAGAATGCTTGATGGTTGCTATCAAAATTCAGACATTTGTTAGGCGGGCCAAGTGTAGGAGAGGGGATTTTCTCTGCTACACTTCGCTGAACACTTTACCGATTACAGTGCTCCGGCGGCTGTTTGGTCAAAAACGCCGCCGCTCAAATGAGTTGTGACATTCATTGCTTGTAATACCGGCAAACCATCGGGGCCGTGGGGATAATCAATCACGCTAACGGCTCCGTTTCCTTGTTTGAATTTCCAGAAATGTTCTGGTTCCAAACCGAATAGGTGGCAGAGAATAGCTTTGTTAATGGCATCGTGAGCAACGACAATCCCAGTACCAGAAACAGAATGTACAATTTCTCGCCAAGCTGCGATCGCCCGAGTCCAAACGTGCTGCAAATTCTCTCCTTCGGGCATTTGGACTTTTTCAGGAGATGTTTTCCATTCCTGTAGCAAACCCGGATAGGATTGTTCTATTTCTGATTCAAACTTTCCTTCCCAAAGTCCGTGGCTGATTTCCCTTAGTTCATCGCGGAGTTCCAGTTGCAAGCCGCCGTGATATTGGAGAATAATTTCCGCCGTTTCTTTCGGGCGCAGCATGGAACTGCTGATCGCAAAATCTAATTTTACGTCCTTGAGAAATTCTGCTGCTCGCCGCGATTGTTCGCGGCCGTTATCGTTGAGAGGCACGTCAATTTGCCCTTGAAATTTACCTGCTTTATTCCAGTCTGTTTCGCCGTGACGCACCAACAACAAGCGCGGGCCTTGATGTCCGTCCCTCGGTTTGGGAAAAATTTCCCCGGTATGGGAAGTTAAATTCAGCGACTCTAATTGAACTGCAACTTTCTTTTTTGGCTCTCCGAGTTCGTCGTTGGTAACAGGGGAAGGGCCAAAATTAATGACGCTAATTCCGCAATTTGACTGTTGAATTGATTGATAGTAATCCGGGGTAATTTCCGACGCGGTGGCGATGAGAGCGCGGTTGATTCCGTTGTGACCTACTACTAGAATTGTGCCGCTCTGGTGGCGCGATAAAAGTTCTTGCCAAAAATGACGGGCGTTAGCAAAAATTGCCAATACGGGAAAGTGTTCAATTTCTCCGTCAGCAGATGGCAGCTTCATGGAAAATTTGTCGGGCTGTCTTTGCCACTGCTGATATGCTTCGGGGAATTTGTCGATCGCATCTTGGCGAAGCATTCCTTCCCACAGAGGCAAATCGATTTCCATCAAATTATCAGTTGGCTGGAGTTGTGGCGGATTTGTCAAGCACTTGAGGATGATTTCCGCTGTTTCTTTGGCTCGTTGCAGGGGACTGGTATAGGCGGCATCAAAGGCGATACTGCTGAGTGTGTCGCCTACTTGCAGGGCGGCGCTGCGGCCTGCTTCTGTCAAAATTGATTTATCGAGGCGGCCTTGGATGCGGCGTTCTTGATTGTATGTGCTTTTGCCGTGACGGACTAAGATAATGCGAGTCATTCGATTTTAGATTTTAGATTTTAGATTTTAGATTTAGCCTGCTACCCCGCAGCGGGTGGGCAGTGCGCGCCTTACCCATACATGGCGGGTCAAGGATTTGTGGCGTAAGTCTTGTTGAGGCGAGTCAAAAAGATGAGCCAGTGAAATTTTACCAGTTGTCGGGATACTCTCGGTCTGCAACGACCTATGATTGAAGACGGAAAAGATTTAGCCACAGATTCGCGCGGGACGGAAAAGCAGGAATGACACTGAAGCGGGTGATTTTAGGTATTTTAACGGCGATCGCGATCGCCCTGGTCGGTTTATCTTTACTTGCTAGTTTGAATCAGCCGCAAATTCAAAGCCGGCTGGAACTCTACCAGACAAATTTGCTGCTGCACGCCTCGGAGTGGCAAGGAGAAAATAATCAGAGTGCTAATTTAAGTTCGGCGCGCAACAATATTGTCGGTCCAGATCCTTTAAATACGGCTTTGACGCAATATCAAGAAGCGCGAGACTCAACTCGCAAAACTCTGGAAACAACTCAATCGCAATTTAAAGGAATTCAGTCGGCTATCGCCTCCAAGTCTGATAATAATACTCTGAATTTGGCTCAAAACAAGGCTGTGTCAGAGTCGATCGAGCAACAGATCGAGCAACAGTCAGGGCTGCTAAACGAACTTGACTTGCGATTGGGAATTTTGCAGGCAAGCAGCGGTAAAACTGAGGCAGCAGTCCAAACTTGGACAAATTTAGTTGAGCGCTACAAAACTAAAATTGATGACGATCCTTCGGCGGTAACTGCTCAAGTTTTAACGGGAATTTGGAGCAATCCGGCTCAACTGCTGCCGGATGCCGAGCCGCGCATTCAAAAGTCTTTGGATGGCTGGTTTCGCTATCGCGCTCTAGCTCAACTTTACAAGCTGCAAGAACGTTCTAAAGACCTGGTGGCGCTGCAAGCAGCAGAGCAAGCAACGGCAGAGCAAGCTGTAGAAAAGTTGGCAATTATAGTTGGCGTGCCGGCGATCGCACTTTTTATTGGCACGGTTTTGCTGGTTGGTTTGACCGTGCAGTGGTTGTTGCAGCGGAAGCGGTTAGATACAGAAGATTCCGGGCCGGTGTTGGCGCGAAATGCGAGCTTGACTTGGGATGTGCCTTGGGACGGCGAGATTGTTTGGCAGGTGCTTGTGGTCGGCTTTTTCTTTGTCGGCCAAATCTTGATTCCCTATTTGTTGCTGCCAGTTTCTCTGGCTGTTTTAAAACTCGATCCTGCTACTTTTGACCCGCGCAACAAGGCTTTTTATATCTTTGCTACTTATTTGTTGCTGTCGGCTGGCGGGCTTTCGGTACTGTATTTTTCTGTCAAGTCTTTTTTGCCTTTGCCGGAAGGTTGGTTTCGGATTAATTGGCGGGGAAATTGGTTTTTGTGGGGATTTGGTGGCTATTTTGTTGCTTTGCCTTTGGTAGTTTTGGTGTCGCTGATCAATCAGCAATTGTGGCAGGGACAAGGTGGCAGCAATCCGATTTTGCCGATCGTTCTCGAAGGTAGGGACAACGTGGCTTTGATGGTGTTTTTCGCCACTGCTGCGATCGCGGCTCCGGTTTTTGAGGAAATCGTGTTTCGGGGCTTTCTGCTGCCTTCTCTGACTCGCTATTTGCCTGTTTGGGGGGCGATCGCAGCTTCTGCTTTCTTGTTTGCGGTGGCTCACTTGAGTGTCTCTGAGATTCTGCCTTTGGCGACTTTGGGTTCGGTTTTGGGGTTTGTGTACACGCGATCGCGCAATCTCCTTGCTCCTATGCTTCTCCACAGTCTTTGGAACAGCGGTACTCTCCTGAGTCTGTTTCTTTTGGGCGGCGGCGCGAGTTAATTCGGGCGGTTGTTAATAATTGTGAATTAACCGGGTTTTTTTGAGAGTTTTCGTGGGGGCGATCGACTCTTGCCAAAAACAGCAGTAGGGTACTCGGTGCGCCCCTAATATCTAGTTCGGTAAAATAATCCGAATTCCAGTAGGGGCTGGTTCACCCTCATCTTTAATATCAGCAACAGATCCAGATCGACCCGCCCCGGTCGCTTACTTTAGCGGAAAAACTTGGTTTAACATGGAAGTAATATCTTGTCGGCTGATGATTGAGAGACTGGCCCGGGCGATCGCACCAAGCGGAAGTTGACAATCCGGCTAATTTATAGCTAAATTTTAATTTAGGATGAGGCTTAAACCCAATGAGCAATTTCAACAGCCGCAAGTTAGAGGGAACGCCGAGTTGGATGCGTTTGGCACCCTACGCAGCCTTAGGCATTTTAATATTTTCTCTCAATTCAGGCAGCGAACTAAATTATTTCTTGAGAGGCTACTTGGTCATTCTACAGGCTCAAGTCGGTATAGTTTTGCTGTATTTTGCGATGTCTAAGTTTCGCAAAAACCCAAATAAATGAGTAAAAATTAGTAAGATTACTTAGCTTGATCGTTAAAGGTCGATCGCGGAAGTTAAAATAAAATAAATGGGGAAAGTAAAAATGGTAAAAGATAAAACGGTAGCAGTTGTGTTAGCTTTATTGGTAGGT
>JAICRN010000553.1 GCA_025937335.1 Microcoleus sp. TY_ISSM_2_bin.22 | reverse complement strand
TTTTGTTTGATTGTTTGTTTTTTTATTTATTGATTGATTTATTGTTTGATTTTTTGATTGTTTTATTTTTTGATGTTTTGATGGATCGATCGATTGGGGATTATTTGATTCTTTTATTGGGTATTGTTTGCTTTATGGTTGGGATTGTTTGATTTTAGCTTGGCATTTTTTGTGGGATTTGAGATTCTTTTATTTGCGATTTGCTGTTGGGTTTTTAGCAATTAAAGTTTTGATGGAGGCAACTGTCATCGCTAAAATTTCATTCGTTTCTGACATGATACTCCTCAAATTAGCGACATCTACTAATTTAGCTTCAACTATCAACTCCATCCAGTACAAACATTCATCCGCTTCTTCTTCCACTATTCTGAGTTTAGCAATTAAGTCTGCTGTCGATCTAGCGCGACAAGCTGCTCGATAGTTAGCCCCTACAGAAGTTCCTGAACGAATTAACTGCTTGCCAATTACCTCGGAAACGGTATTTTTGGGCAGTGAACTTACTAGCTTAATAACTCTTAATGCTAGCTGCTTCGTTCTTTGTTTAAACTCTTGTTCGTCCATCTTGGAATTTTAGATTTTAGATTTTAGATTTTAGATTTTTTCATTGGGGATTTAAGATTGTTGATTTTCGATTGGGTATTTGACATTTGGAGTTGGCAATTCTTTGATTTTTGATGAAACAAAAAAACGCAATTCATTAATTTTATCATTAAATTGCGTTTTTTATTCACTCTAAAATCCAAAATCTAAAATCGAAAATTACTTGACCCGCAGTGCTCTGTTTGTTGTGCTCATTTCGGTGGCACGAACTTTTTTGCCTCTCCAAAGCAGCCGCATTGGTGTACCGGTAAAGCCTAGGTGTTTGCGAAATTGGCTTTCCATGTAGCGGCGGTAATTTTCGGTGAAGCGTTTGGGATCGTTGACAAATAGGGCGATTGTCGGTGGCTGCGATCGCACTTGAGTACCGTAATAGATTTTGCCTTGTTTTCCTTGGCGGGTGACAGGGGCTGAGTGCCAGCTTGTTGCTTCTTCGATGACTTCGTTAATGACGGCGGTGGTGACGCGGCGTTTGTGTTCGCTGTCGGCTTTGTCTATTAATTCAATAGTTTTTTCAACTCGCTGTCCGGTCATGGCGCTGACAAAAATCATTTCTGCCCAATCGAGGAAATAAAGTCGGGTTCTTACTTCTCTTTCGTACTCGTAGATGGTGTCGGAGTCTTTTTCTACGGCGTCCCATTTGTTGACGACTATGATGCAGGCTCGACCTTCTTGGCTGATGCGATCGGCTAATTTTTGGTCTTGGTCGGTAACGCCGTCAATGGCATCAATTACTAGCAGCACAACATCGGCACGGCGGATGGCTTTGAAAGCGCGGTTGATACCGAAAAATTCTGCACCGTATTCGACGTTTTTCTTTTTGCGGATTCCGGCTGTGTCGATCAGGCGGTAGGTTTGACCGTTGCGTTCTACTAAGGTGTCGATCGCGTCGCGGGTTGTGCCGGAAATCGGGCTGACTATGGCGCGGTTTTCTCCGAGAAATGCGTTTAACAAACTCGATTTGCCGACGTTGGGACGACCGATAATTGCTACTTTAATTTCCTCAACTTCTGGTAATACTTCCGTGGGAAGGTAAGTAATTAATTTGTCTAGCAATTCGCCGGTGCCGTTGCCGTGAATGCCGGAAATTGGGTAAGGTTCTCCCAGTCCCAATTGCCAAAAGTCGGCTGCTTGGGTGAGTCCTGTATTTTCCGATTCGCATTTGTTGACGGCGAGAATGACGGGGACTTTTTGCAGTCTCAGCCAAGATGCGATCGATTCGTCGCCGCCGGTGAGCCCGGTTTGTCCGTCTACTACGAAAATGGCTGCGCTGGCTTCTGCCAGGGCCGCCATTGCTTGTTCGCGAATTAAAGGCAGAAATTCTGTCTCGTCGTCGAATACTAGACCGCCGGTGTCTACGACTTGATATTCGCGATCGCCCCAGTAAGCCGGTCTGTAAGTGCGATCGCGCGTGATTCCCGGTTCGTCGTGGACGATCGCGTCTTGAGTGTTGGCTAAACGGTTGACGATCGTCGATTTGCCTACATTGGGGCGTCCAATAATAGCAACTATAGGTAGAGACATAAAAGTAGCAGCAATTAGGCTGCGCTGTAATTTTGAGCTTTAATCCTTAATTATAAGGGAATGTCACTCAAATGGAAAGGCTTATTTATCTATTCGGGTTAGCTGTTTTTGTCGGTTTGTCCTACGCATTTTCTTGTCGTTCGGCGCGCTGTTAAGCGGCCACCCGTAGTGTGGGGAATTGCTTTGCAGCTAATTTTTGCAATTTTGATTCTCAAAACTGCTCCTGGTTTGGCAGTCTTTAATTTTTTTAGAAATTTATTCCCCCTATTTTTCAACCACTAAGGTGCAGGGTGCATCGAACCCTACTCTCAATGTTATTAAATAAAAGTTAAAATCTAAAAGTTTAGAGTGAAACTGTGATAAATATTTAATAAATTGTTAGACCAACTATCTATTTTTAGCGATCGGCTATTATTGAAAAAAAGCAGGAGTTTAGTCTGTAACACTAGATGGAAGCAGTAAACTAAATTATCCTCAAAGCCAAATAAATAGGTGGTTTACAATGGCTGTTATGCAACTAGAAGACGGTAGGACATATAGGGATATTGAGGCGATCGCGAGCCAACTGGCTGTTTTAAATGTTCAGATCGATCGTCTGCCAACGAAGGAAAGTCCTGCGGTTCGAGAACTGCTAGTCCAAGACATCCTCAATGTAACAGAAAAACAGCAGGTTCTCGCCGCATTTAATAGCGAATTTGAACAGTTCAAACGTGCAGACGGATGTCAGTGGTGCGACTTGAAAGTGCTGCAACCGGGTTCGCCGCAGATTTACGCGCTGATGACTCAAAGCAATCGCACTCACACCCACACAGATCCAGAAGTTCTTCACATTTTAGCTGGGGAATGTGTTTTTGGGTTTGTGCATTCTAACGGCTCTCAGGTACAGTTAATGTTGCAAGCTGAAGAATACATTAAAGTGCCGGCTAATACCGAACATTGGTTTTATCTCACTCCGTCGCTGTACTTGAAAGCCGTGCAGTATTACACAACTGCTCAAGGGTGGGTTCCTCAGTATACTAACAGGAAACTAAAAATTACCAACTAAATATATGGTGCGCCTTGCGCACCTTTATCGATAAAAAGAGGCGATTTAAATAGCGAATTGGCAAACAAATTTTCTCTCTAATAAACTCACAAATAAAGGATTAAATGCTATCTAATTCATTTGGTTCGGCTATTTCAATTTCTTCGCAGCGCTGCAAAAGGGCTTCTATTTCCTGAGCTAAAAAAATTACTTCCGGCCACGAAGAACCGTTAATTAAATCTTGAGCGTGAGCTAATTTGTTTCTCAATGCTTCTGCTGACTTTAAAAAACGCTCTCCGTAGCGTTTTGATTTGAGTCCCAGCCGATCGACTATTTCAGCAGAAGTCAGGATTAAATCTCGCTTGTCGCAGAATTGCAGGTAATCGATTAAGTCAATTGCTTCATTTCGCGCTCGCCCCAATTCCCACAGGTGTTTTGCTGCTAAAATGCGATCGCCTTTCAGCAATTTCTGCCAAGAATCTTGGGGAAAGTAGATCCGCACGATCCGCAATAAATTCATTTCCAGAAGCGTCACCAATCCAAACAGCAGCATCCGCACAGGTGCTTTTTGCAAATCGCCGCAGGTAACAATCCCGTCGATCCTGTTGCTTTCCAATACAAATAATCTCGGTTTTTCTCGCAGCAGCGGCAGCAATTCCATTAAAGGAGTGGCAGCGGCGATTAATTCCGAGGGGTGAAAAATTTGCTGGTAGTCGCTGCACTTGCCTGTCTTTAAGTGCGATCGTTCTACATAGCCGCAAACCGTGCCGTTTTCTTCGATCCCGAGCACGTCAAAATCGCGGGCCTCCATCCACGATCGCAATTTGGCTGCATCTTCGCAAGCTGGGACAGATTTCAGCGGTTCCGCGAGGTATTTAACTGTAATGCTGTCTTTGAATAAATCCCGCAAGTCGGCGGAACTTGATTTTAAATGCTTCATCTCATGTGCGGTAATTTCATCGATCGTTGCGCGACACGCGACAAGAGGACAATTAATATTGTAACTGCAAGTAGAGACGTGGCGTTACCGTGGGAG
>JAICRN010000715.1 GCA_025937335.1 Microcoleus sp. TY_ISSM_2_bin.22 | reverse complement strand
GTTAACTGTTGACTGTTAACGGTTGACTGTTGACTGTTGACTGATAGCAAATCCCGCTTAAATGCTGCCTCAATCTCTTATATCGTTTCCGGTTGGATGGGAACGATCGAGTCTAAGTCAATAATTCCATATTCCCCCACTCCCCACTCCCTACTCCCCACTCCCCATCATCAGGAGTGCAACCGGAATTGATATTAGTCTGCGGAGGCAGACTTGGTTTTTCTAGTAGCGATTTCAATCGCCGAATCACCTACAAACCGATTGCTGATTCAAAAGCCTGTTGGTGCGATCGGCTCAATGTCTGGGTCAAATCCTCCGACTTGATTTTTGCGAATTATCCACATAAATGCTCCCTGTTTTAAGAAAATTTTGGCTATTTCATCTTGGGTGCGCCTGGGCAGCATTGTGCGGTAACTAATAGCAGCTTTTATCAGGTTCACTATACCGACAAAAAAGGTTTTTTTCAGTTCCGCATCAATCCCCGCCAATCTTGCATTTTTCCGCCAATCTGGACGGACAATGCCGAGGGGCATTAATACTTTTTCTAAACTCTCTCCTAAAGCTACTAACTGGTGAAATCGTTGAGTTTGTGCGTCGTTGGGATGTGTTTTCAACCAGTCTTGAATCTGAGGATTTGACTCTATTTCGGAAGTGATTTTTTTAATTGTAGCGTAGATTGCCTGACTTGAATCTTGCACGCAAGAAGTTGCTGGCGTGACTAAACTTGCACCGGTGCCGTCTCCGCTGCGGTAGCGGGCCATCATGATATCTAGTTGCTGGTTTAATTCGGTTAAAGGCGACAAGGTGATGCCGTCAAAATCGTAGTCGCAACACACGCAGTCTAATTTACAGATGATATCGCAAACCGGGCGATCGCCCAACCAGCCGCGCTGCAAGTCTCCCATGTAACTTTGCCATTTGCTGGAACCGGCGACAATTCCGTCGGGATTGTGGGCGTAAACTTGTTTGTATTCTATGTCAAAACGCAGTTCGCTGGTAAAGCGATCGCGCACTACTTTTGCTACTCCCAAAGCAAAATGTCCGGTGACAATTCCCAGCGCTGGCCTTTCGCCTTTTTTGCCGCCGATACCGCCGAAACTGTGAATCACTATCCCGACATCTCCTTCTTGCCAAGGAGAGATTGAAGCGTTTTCTGTAGCATCATTTGGCATTAACAATACTCTTTTTGCTTGCCCTTTTTGGGCTGGTGTATTTTCCCAATTTTTGCTGCTTAAATAAGCGATAGATTTTTTCAGTCCGAAATGTGTTTCATCTGGGATTAATTGAGCAATTTTGCGGGGTTCGATTGCCTGGACTACAAACATACTGTCTTCGTCTCTTTCGCCGTAAATGTACCAGCCGTCTGGATTTAAGGGCGATTGTTCGATCAGGTGATTGGTAGACCTCGCTACGCCACTTTTGTCTGGCTGTACTTGCGGAATCCGAATAATTTCGGCTGCGCCGTCAAATTGTTGAGATGTTTTGTTGAAATGCCGGACAATAAATTTGTCGCTGTCGGGTTCTTTTCGCTGTAAAATTGATACTAAGGCGCACAAACGTCCGATAATTTGTACTGGTTCGCGATCGATCGTGAGTTCGCGGCGATCGCTGCTGCTATAATTAATCGCAATCACCGGCCTGCGCAGCATCACAGTCACGCTGTCTTCGAGTCTGCTGCCTGCTAGAGTTTCTAAAGGGCCGACATTTCGCCACCCGTTCAATCTATCTGGATGGATGTTGCCAGATTTTTGACTTTTTTGAGTTTGTTTTGTGAAGTTTATATCTTGACTGACTGCGTGGACAAAAAACTGTACTTCGCGATTTGTACTCCATTTCAAAAATGCTGTTTTGCCAATGAAATTTTGATATTTTTTGGGCGCATTTATCACTTCAAAAAACACTGTACCGTAGGGCTGGCGCTCTTGGTTTAAGGGTAAAATTAAGCGCCCGTGCCAAAGAGCGATCGGCTTGTAGAGATAAGCAACTGCTGCTGAATCTTCGCAGGTAATCTCCTGCTCAAACGCTTTTGCAATATCGCTTTTTTCTCCAAAAAGAGCAGCAGCTAAGTTGCCGTCACTTTCTACGAATACAGGTTCTAAAAAAACGTTTTCAGCTTCTGAAATATTAGCGGTTGAATTGTCTGTCTTTCTTTTGAATGAGCCTCTCAAAAAAAGGTTACTTTTTTCCAGTTTCGCCTGCAACCAATTGATAAAAATCCGAATAAAAATAAATGCGGTTAAACCGAAAACAACAGCTAAAACAATCAGCCCCAAAGTCAAAATCAACTGGTCGAAAGACTGACCTGATATTAAAAAAATTGTTGGCCCGCTCAAAGAAAATGTAGCCATAATATCTAAAAACGAGTTTTAGGTTCGATCCAGTCTGTGCTGGCTTGACTGCCGAAAACTAGGGGTTTGTCCTCCGTGACAGCTACCGTTTGGCCTTTCATATCCACTGCACAAAGAGGCCAAGATCGATCGCCCAAATTGCCCGCGCGGAATAGAACTTGTCCCGGACAAACTTGACTCCAACCTAACAATACAGCATGAGTGTAAAGACTGCGAGCGGGAGCAACGGTATAAGTGTAATTATCATTTTTGTCCCAAATGACACCGTAGTCGGACATATCGGAAGAGTTGAAAAGTGCTTCAAATTCGCGGGCGAGAATGCGCGAACCGTCTTGATTCCAAGAAACAGGCACTAAAATGGCGATCGTCCCGGACATATCTGTATCATCGCTAGCATACATCCCACTTTCGGCCAGTGGCGAAGCAGCCGCCACCGTTTGCAGTTCCCCGGTTTTGAGATTTTCCACAAACATGACAC
>JAICRN010000601.1 GCA_025937335.1 Microcoleus sp. TY_ISSM_2_bin.22 | reverse complement strand
TGCGCCTACTACGATCACGAACACATAATAACTGGGCCAATTGTAGGCGACGGCCGTCTTATTGGTACAGTTAATTTAGCCCGCGTCGGTGATACACCTGCATTTGGTGGTGGGGAAGTGGCTCGCTTGAGCGCGCTATGTCTTCACCTGTCAGCCCGTCTGGCAAAGTTACAGGTGCCGGAGGCAAGATTCATTTCGCCGTTAGCGAGTCGTTTGACACCGCGAGAGCTACAAATTGCTGAACTGGTAGCACAAGGACTAACGAATGTTGAGATTGGTGCAGCGCTGTGGATTACGCAAAATTCTGTCAAGCAAGCTCTCAAACGGATGTTCCGCAAGCTGAATGTTTGTTCTCGGACCGAGATGATAGCGCAACTTCAAGGGATTTTAGGTTCATAGGAAATATTGTTAAAATTAGCAATCTAAAATCTCAAATCGTTTGTAAACCTGCTGTAAATACTATAAGTAAATGGCATTAGAACTAATTCAAGCTGTCGAACAAGCAGATTCTTCCGAGGGCTTGTTAAACGCAGTCAAAGCACTCGCGGCGGCTCCCTCAAAACAAGCAATTCCTACGTTAATTACAGTGCTCGGTTATAACAACCCAGGGGCTGCTGTTGCCGCCGTTGATGGGCTAATTCAACTCGGAGAACCTGCGGTGCTGCCGCTTCTAGAACAGCTTGACGGCTACAATTACGGAGCGAGAGCTTGGGCTGTTCGGGCTTTGGCGGGAATTGGCGACCCCAGGGGTTTGGAGATTTTGCTGGATGCGGCGGCGAATGACTTTGCTTTGAGCGTGCGGCGGGCGGCGGCTAGGGGTTTGGGGACGATTTGCTGGGAACTGATGCCAGCAGAACAAGTTTTAGATGCTCAAATTCGCGCTCTTAAAACGCTGCTGCAAGCGTCCCGAGACCCGGAATGGGTGGTTCGCTACGCAGCAGTGGGGGGCTTGGAAGCTTTGGCGGGTGATGCGACTGTTAAACCAGATTGGTTAGCGGAAGTTTCGGCCAGGTTGGACGAAATTGTCGATTGCGACGAAACTGCTTCAGTTAGATCCCGGGCTTTGCTAGCCAAGCGAAGATTGTCACTTGGCTAGGGTTAGGGCGATCGTCTCTTCCAAGTCCCTTTGACTGAGAGTGGTTAATATAAAGACTTCTTGTACGGTTGTGCCCTGTCTGGCAATGATTTTAAATCCCCCGCGAATCGGTACTGACACTCTTAATGTCATGCGGGGGATGTGTCCTTTAACTTTGTTGATGACGCCTGGAGTAACGGTTTGAATGCCCATTTTTAGGGTGAGGCGCTCTAAAATTGGTATCAAACCGGGAAGGTGGGTAGAGTGATTCCAAACTAGGCGGCCTTTGGGTTGTGCGTTCATAAATTTTTAACCAAATTCAACATACCCAGTCTAAGCCACCCCTGGGTGGAACCCATTTTAAATTCCCTCAACTTACGTATCAATAACGTTACTGTGCGTGTTATTGCGAGCAAAGCTACGCAATCTCAAATCGAAATTTTTGATTCCAGCCCCGCAAGCTCAGATTTGATGGTGCAAAATTGTCCTGTACTTTTTGATATTTTGGGTTGGTAATTGTCGGTTTTTCTAGTTGAGTGGCGATCGCCGCGAGTATTTTTGCGGCGCTGCAAGGTTTCTTGAGATAGCCGTCTGCTTTAAGTTCTAGAACCCCTTCCATTTCTGAACCTGTCAGAAAAATAAACGGAATGCTGGCGGTTGCAGGTTGCGATCGCAAAACCGCTAAAACTTCTAAACCGTCTACTTCGGGCATCATGACATCAGACAAAATTAAATCTGGAATTTGGGCAGCTAACTCGATACCGACTTCTCCGTTTTCGGCGCCGACAGCTTCAAAACCTCCCGATTTCAGAAGTTCTAATACGGTTTCTCGGATTAAGTCGTCGTCTTCTATGACTAATATTTTTTTCATTTGTTTTAGTTTCCTCTTTACTTTGTTTATATTTGTATGTTATGATTCTGGCATTTGAGTTTTAAGAACTTCAATAGGGTTATTGCAAAAACCCACTTTTTACGACGGGCTACTTTTTACTTCAAAGCGTGCGATCGCAGCTACGCACGCTTATTCGGTCGCTCGGCAGCTTTACCTTTTGTACTAGCGCTCGAACTCGCTCCAGCGTACCTAGGATTGTGAAAATCTAAAATCTGGGATTCAACAGTTTATTTAATAGAGATTCCAGGCGCCCAACTCAAAAAGTTCCTATTTGAGTTGGGCGTGCAGCTACGTATAATTAAGAAATTCGCCGATGAACTCAGCGCCAAACTACAAAATGTGAAGTTCACAAATTTTGGGCGATCGGGTAAAATATAACTTGGTGTATCGGTATTAAGTGAGGAAAAAGATATGTCAGAATTTCTCGACTTTCTTAGACATCAGTTTGCTTACGTTGCCATTGGCGAATTTAAACCAGGAAAATTTAAAGCAGCAGAAGAACTTTTTGAAAAAGCTGTTGCAACTTATGCGACAGGTTTTAAGGGAGCATACCTGCTGCAATTGCCCAATACAGACAAAGGTATTGCGATCATTTTTTGGGAAAGTGTAGAAGAGATGACCGCCAATCAAAGCCAAGCTTATCAGGAAATATTGAAACAAATGACGCCTTTGTTTGCCAAAATTCCAGACACTGATGTTTATGAAATCGTCAGTGAAATTCAGCCGAAAAGTGAATGATTAAAAATCCTGCAACCGGCGCGTCATTCCCATACCCATCGGTGTCTTTCGCCCGACGCCGCTGTAAAGCGCAAAATCTGCTAAAGTGTTAATTTGCTTGATAGTAGTAGGAGCTATATCTCCCATAATTCGGTAACTAATATCGCCGACGCAGCCAATAAATTTACTGCGAGAATCGGTACTAACTTCTGTTCGGATATCGAAGAAACTAGGGAAAATAGCTTCTGTAAAAGTAGGTTCGATCGCAATCCTGCTGTACTTGTTCCAGCGATTCGCTAAACTGCCAAAAATACTCTCACGAGTGGGCATAGCACTATCGTATACACCTTGTCGAAAATTAGTAGGAGTGCAGAAACTAAAAGCAATTTGCCGCTCAGTTTCCGAAGCTCTATCGAACAATTCGGCGTAAGTACAAAAGTTCACCCAAGGCTCGTGTGATTGCGGTTCGCTCAAAATATTAGTAATGTATATATTAGTCGGGCCAAGATGCCAAGGGCGATCGAAATTGAGTTGTTGCCAAAGTAGAGTTAGGCGATCGAACAAACCGTCATCCAGCAGAGAAATTCGCCACCAAATTCGCGTATTTTCCCGAATAGCTTGCTTGTGTTCCCACTGTAGGGCCTGCGAAAGAGTGCGCGAAGCAGTCGGCAAAACTCTCTTTTGTTCATGTGGCGTGCTGCTTTTGTAAGCCTCTTTTCTGCTTACTTGGAAAGGGCTTAAAGTGAAAGCTTTTTCATGAGATTGGTCGTGCAAGTACGCGCTCAAATCGGTGTCTACAGCACTCACCAAGTTGAGAAATAAAGCGTGGAGGTGCCGTCCCGTTAAAAACTGAGATGGAATTGGTGCAACTGGCAGCAGGTTTAAAACAACGCTGTGGGGCATTTTTAAGTTATATACTGTGTCTGTAGAAATGTTCAGCTAGTATTAAGATTACAGCTAAGTTGCAACTTATATTAACCAATCTCAATAAGGTAAAGTGGGCACTGCGCACCCTACGTTTAGGAAGATTTGTGCGCAGTGCCCACCTT
>JAICRN010000790.1 GCA_025937335.1 Microcoleus sp. TY_ISSM_2_bin.22 | reverse complement strand
ATCGCAAAAACCGGGTTTCTCCAAAGTCCCCAATCTTGTTGATGAATATCAGACTTGAAAAAACTCGGTTTTTGCCTAAATTATCAATTAATTGAAGTTGAGCGCAGTCTCTTTACAAAGGTCAACAGCATCCAAATCAGTCGATTTGCCGTCAGAGTATTCCGCCCTGACATCGAAAATACAGCCCGCATCCGAGCCGCCGTAGTCAGCTTGATTCCACTCAAAATCTGCCTTTTCCCGATCGGCAATCGGGGCCTCAAGCTCGTTTTCTCCCCAAGTATCCTTATCGGGAGGAGACATATAAACGGCTGTCATCGTCTTGCCGCTGTTGTTAATCACCGAAATTTTGACCATCTCAGCGAAAACGCTAGCTGCTGTCAGCGCTAACAGGGGCAGCGACAGCCCCGCAGCGATCGTTACTTTGCTTAACCACTTGTTAACCATTGAGCCATCTACCTCAAGTTCGATATTTATTCAAGCTTAGCTGTAGAAGTTAGAAGGGACAAGTCAGATATATTGCTATTGCTTATGATATTTTGAAACAGTGATATGTTTCTAAATACCTATGCTTACTGCCGGAATTGTCGGACTGCCTAATGTTGGCAAATCTACCTTGTTTAATGCTCTGGTTGCTAATGCCAAGGCGACTGCTGCTAATTTTCCTTTTTGTACGATCGAGCCAAATACGGGTATCGTGGCAGTGCCAGACGAACGGTTGAAGGTGCTGAGCAATATTTCCAATTCCGCGCAAACTGTGCCGACGCGGATTGAGTTTGTGGATATTGCGGGTTTGGTGAAGGGGGCGAGTCAGGGAGAAGGACTGGGAAATCAGTTTTTGTCTCACATTCGGGCTGTGGATGCGATCGTCCACGTTGTCCGCTGTTTTGAAAATGACGATATCATTCACGTTGCGGGATCTGTCGATCCGATCCGAGATATTGACATTATCAATCTTGAATTAATTTTAGCAGATTTAGCTCAAATTGAACGCCGGCTCGATCGCACTCGCAAGCTTGCCCGCAACAACAAGGAAGCTCAGGCAGAAGTGGATGTACTCGAAAAATTAGTCGCGGTTTTGAATGCCGGGAAACCAGCGCGGCAGTACAATTTCACAGATGAAGAAGCTGAATTAGTTAAAGGTTTGGAATTACTGACCAACAAACCAATTATCTATGCTGCTAACGTGTCTGATGACGATTTAGCAACTGGAAATAACTATGTCGAACAAGTGCGGGAAGTAGCAGCTAAAGAAAATGCTAAAGTTGTCATAGTTTCGGCGCAAGTTGAGTCAGAATTAGTGGAGTTATCCGAGGAAGAACGAACGGATTTCCTAGAATCTCTGGGGGTCAAAGAAGGTGGCTTAAAATCTTTGATTCGAGCTACTTACGAATTATTGGGTTTGCGGACTTATTTTACTAGCGGCCCGAAGGAAACTCGCGCTTGGACGATTACCGCGGGAATGTTAGCACCGCAAGCTGCGGGGGTGATTCACTCGGACTTTGAACGGGGTTTCATCCGGGCCGAAACTGTGAGTTATGAAGATTTGGTTGCTACGGGCGCAATGAATGCAGCTAAGGAAAAAGGCTTAGTTCGCAGTGAAGGAAAAGAGTATATTGTACAAGAGGGGGATGTGCTGTTGTTCCGATTTAATGTTTAGCTTTTTTAAGGAGATGAACACATGGATATCGTTTCGCTGGCAATTGCTTGGCTGGTAACTTCGGTGAGCTTTTTTATTATTTCCAAGTTGCCCATCGGGGTGGACATTGACACTTTTGAAAGAGCGATGATTTCGGCGGCGGTTTTTGGATTGCTGAATGCTTTGGTGCGGCCGCTTTTTGTGGTTTTGGGTTTTCCTTTGGTGTTGGTAACTTTTGGTTTGTGGATAATTGTTATCAACGCTGTTATCTTTGGATTGGCGGCTTGGCT
>JAICRN010000184.1 GCA_025937335.1 Microcoleus sp. TY_ISSM_2_bin.22 | reverse complement strand
TGTTGTATAAGCTAAGTCGGCTCCATTCAGAACGTTTTCTGCTGCAAATTCCCGGGCGTAAGCAATTTTTTGGAGCAAATCGGCATCGGGTTCATTTAATAATATGGCTCGCTGCTGACGCTCTTGATTGCGGGTTTCTATCCGGCTATTTTTCCACTGAATCCAGAAGTAGCGAATTAAAGGAATTGCGAGAAATCCGACACCGTAAATCACCAGCATTGGATAAATAGCGCTGACGAAACCGATAAATCCACCGCCGATCGCACTTTTAGCTAATAAATTTCCTAAAACTAACGCACCGACCAAATTGACTGCTCCTAACCCTGCTGCGAGCATGATTTGTCCTGAACTGGCGTTGCTGAAACGCCACAGAAATTCTCGCAAATAAGCTGCTACTGGTTCAGAATTTCTCTCGGTGGCTGTGGTTTGCAATTGCGGGAAATGGTAGACTATTTGCCCTTCGGGACTGACTTCGGGCCTGCCGTCAAAACGAGCTAGCGCTGGTAGCATATATTCCTCGTATTCTCGGGCGTATCCCTGTCCGAGATTGTCGAGATACGGGGCAATTTGTTCGGCGGCGACTGCACCTCGATTGTTGCGAATAGCAGTGGCAATATCGCTCCATTTGCGCTCTTCTAGATTTTTATTCGGATTGCCATCTCCAAATAGAAATGAGAAAACTGCTTCCAGAAAACTCATCTCGGGTTTTTGGTCGGTCAAGCGCGATCGCTGCTGGTAGTAAGGTTCGTCATGGTTCCAGTAAAATATCCAGAGTAAGTCGTTCCAGAAGTAGGGAAAAAAGAAAAAACCACCGCCTCTGTCGTTGCCGCCACTCTCTCCTCCCCCGTCATTGTCGCTGCTGCTGGAGAGTAAAAGCGTGATCGCAACAAAAATTAAGAGGATAGAAGCTACCAGCACTATGCCAAAAGATATCCGAATCAGGTAAAATAAAACACGCCAGATTTTTTGCCACCATTCCTGCAACTGCAAGCGCAAGAATTTGTTTCGCAAAATATCTCGAAAGTTTTTGGGAAATAGGTAGGCAATGTCGCCGGATTCTGCTACTTGCAGGTTGCCGCCTGCTTCGGAGGCGAGGGTTAACAGTTCTCGTTGGGCAAAATTGACATCTAATCCAGCTTTTGCCGCCACGTCTCCAACCGTAACGCGGTAGCCAAGTTGTTCGACGGCTTGCATAATGGTGGGATTCGGAGCCATAGGTTTCTCTCTGTGAAAATTACCCGGTTATTTTTATTATATATTGCGGGAATTCGAGCTGGTTTTGGTGTCCGGGTTTCTGATTTTTTTGCTGCCCTTGACTTTGGGGCAAAATATTGCTAGTGTTTTGCCGCATAACTTTTAAGTGTTGGCTAAACCCGGATGGCTTAATAAAACTTTGCATCCAATTTCTCCTCGGCAGGCTATTTACTGGTTTGCCAAAAGGGCAACAGCGGGGGATTGTGAGTAAAGTTAGTAGGGTAAGGTGCGCGATCGTCCGTTGGGGTTAGCCAAGCGAGCCGAAGGAAAGCCCTCGAACACGATCGCCCCTGCACTCTAAAGCAGAACTTTTCCCTTCGGCGCGGGTTTTTGTAAGTTTTGTGTAGAGTGCCAGAGATATGTTAAAGAAATCTAGTTTTTTTGCAAGTCTTGCAAGACTTATATAAAATAGATAGAGCTTGCGCGGGTGTTAAACCCAAGGGCGTCTTTTAAGGTTCGCACTGGCGATCGAGTATGCTTTTTAGCGCCCTCAACACAACTGCCAACTAAAACAGTGGCGCAATTATTAATAGGAAAACTTTACAGGCTAATTTTGATGATTAGCCGCTAACCAAAGAATCGCATATGCCCAGAACTCAACGCAACGATAACTTTATTGACAAAAGTTTCACGGTAATGGCAGATATCATCCTCAAGATTATGCCAGCGAAAAAGCAGGCGAAGGAAGCTTTTGCTTATTACCGGGATGGTATGTCAGCTCAAGCAGATGGCGAATATGCTGAAGCGCTGGAAAATTATCATGAAGCGCTGAAGCTTGAGGAAGATCCTTACGATCGCAGTTATGTCTTGTACAATATGGGGCTGATCCATACTAGCAACGGCGAACACGATAAAGCTTTGGAGTATTACGGCGAGGCCCTGGAACTCAATCCGAGACTGCCGCAAGCGCTGAATAATATTGCTGTGATTTATCACTATCAAGGCGAAAAGGAAAAGGAAGCGGGCAATTTTGAAGTGGCGGAAGGGCTGTTTGATAAAGCTGCGGATTATTGGAAAGAGGCTATTCGCTTGGCCCCGAACAATTACATTGAGGTGCAAAATTGGCTGAAGACGACAGGCCGATCGCAGATTGATGTATATTTTTAACTACGATCGGAATGGGGAATGGGGCATTAGTTATTTGTTCTGTGTTTGTTGTTTGTTATTGTTTCTAATAACCAATTCCCGATTCCCGATTCCCGATTCCCGATTCCCGATTCCCCATTCCCAATTTTTATGATTGACAGAGAAGAAGTTCGGAAAGTAGCGAATTTAGCGAGATTGGAATTAACGCCGGAAGAAGAAGAGCAGTTTACTGGTCAACTCAACGGTATTTTAGATTATTTCGAGCAGTTGAGCGAACTCGATACGAGTAAGGTGCAGCCGACAACGCGGGCGCTCGATGTTAGTAATGTAATGCGATCGGACGATTTACAACCTTTTCCTAAGCGAGAAAGTATTTTGGAGGGCTCTCCCGATCGCGATGGGGAGTTTTTTAAAGTGCCTAAGATTATGTAGGGTTCCCGCTACGCACCTAAGTGAGGAAAATCTATGCAGGGGCGGGCTAGCAATGCCTACCCCAAAAGCAGATTAAATTAACTGTCGAACAGGTAATAAGTAAGCTCGGTAGAAGCCACCCCACAAGCCGATTAAACTGATAGACACTCAACACAATCTCACTCACAGCGATCGATCTTTAAAGTTCATTTTTGGGGTGACAAATAGTCATGTACGTATTAATTGGTGGAGCAGGAATGATGGGGCTGGGTTTAGCCCAGCAGTTATTAAAACTCGGTCATACGGTTGCCATCATCGATTCCGACCCGCTTGCCTGTCGCTTTGCTCGTGAAAAAATCGGAGTGATGGCATTTGAAGGCAGTGCGGTGAGCACAACGGTTCTTCTGGAAGCCGGAATTAAACAAGCCAACGCAGTCGTTACAGCACTCCGGGATGATGCACTCAATTTAGCGCTGATCACCCTATCCAGGAGCTATGGCATTTCCCATATTGTGGTGCGAATGCGCGATCGCGAATTCCTGGAAGCCTATCGACTTGCCGGAGCCAGTCACATCATCAGCACAATTGATTTGGCAGTTGCATCAATGGCGAATGCGATTGAATATCCCCAAATCGAGTCGATGATGCACTTTGAACACGGGCAAGTCGAGGTACTAAAGCTGCCAGTTCCAGGCGATTGCAAGGTGGCAGGTCGCACCGTTGCTCAAATTGCTCAAGACCCTCGTTTTCCAAAAGGTTCGCTGATTATTGGTTATCAATGCCATGCCTGCGCCAATCTGGAGATTCCGAACGGCAATACTGTTCTTGAATCAGGCTCTACCATTCTCGTTGTTACTCGTCCAGAGCTAGTTCACCAGATGATTGATTACCTCGGCATTCGCGCTAGTCATCTGCCAACGTTAGAAGTTTCTCATCCAAATCTTTGATGTAAGGCTCAACCAGATCCTCTGGAACAATTCGCTTGCGGAGGGCATCGCTAACGGCTCCTTTTTCTGCTAGGAGCAATCGCCGTCGAATCATATCTAACCCGCTGCGATCGCCCTGTACTTGTCCGGCCCGATGTTTATTGTAGAGATCGCGCAGCACTCGCTCAGAGTGTGCTACTCGTGCTTGATACGATGCCCATAACTCTTCGTAAACTGCCTTCGGCAACACGCCAGATTTCAGCAAACTATCTAGCTCATCTTGAGCCGCTTTGGAAGCGATCAACTGAATCTGTAACTGCCCAGCTTCCTGCATTACATCAGAAACACGGCTAATTTTTAGTCGTTTTACCATCCACGGTAAACTTAATCCCTGTCCGACCAAGGAGAATAAAACTGCACCGAACACCAGGGCAATGATGTTATCCCGTCCTGGTAGGGTCAAGGGAATCGCAAGAGCTAAGGCCATTGATAGAGATCCTTTAATATTCCCTAAAACCAAAATGTGCTGCCAGCGCAGCGGAATGGGGCGATCGAACCAGCGCAGCCCCGCTAATAACAAATAGACCGAGAGAATCCGTCCTAGTTGATAAGCCAGAATGACGAATAAAATGGATGGCAAAATTCTCCACAGCGTCAGCGGGTTAATTTCAATTCCAATCAGCAGGAAAATAAACGTATTGACGCCAAAACCAGCGTATTCCCAGAAACTCAGCAAGGTAATTCGATCCGAGGCAGACGAACTGCGAGGCAGCCCGAGGTTGCCAAAAACAAGTCCGGCGATGACCACCGCCACCGCGCCCGATACGCCTAAAAATTGTCCGATTTGGAAGGTTCCCAATGCGAGAGCGACGGTTAGCAAAAGGCTACTCAACGGATCGTTTAAGCGAACAAATATCGGCACGCTCAAGTAACCTAAAACACCCCCGACCACTGCCCCACCTAAGGCAACCACGAGCAGTTCCTTCACGCCTTGTACAGCGGTGAGAGAGCCTGTCGCATAAATTACCAAAACCAAATTAAATGAAATTAGAGCAGCCGCATCATTGAACAGAGTTTCTCCCTCAACAATGGTGGACAGTCGAGAAGGCACGCGGATCTCTTTAAAAACCGCGATCATTGAGACTGTATCAGTGTTTGCCAGAATGACTCCGATCAGCAACGCTGGAATCCAGTCTAGCCCCAGCCCAAATTTAACCAGAACAGCGATAATTGCTGAAGAAAAGATAGAGCCTGGACCCGCCAGCAGGGCGATCGGCTTAAAGGTGCTGCGGAGACGGCTGATATCGGTATTGATCGAGGCTTCAAAAATCAGAATTGGTAGGAAAAGATTTAATACTAAAGAGGGGTCTAAACCAATTCGACGCGACAAGACCTCCGTAATGGGCAGACCTGCTAACACTAAGCCCGTCACATAGGGAATTCGCAACCGTTGGGTTACGAGTGCCACAACAGTTGCCATCAGCAGCAGAATGATCAAGATGATGACCAATTCAGGAATGGTTCCTGCCGTTTGGCTATTTGTAGCAGGATTGCTGCCCAAGGGAGGTGCTTGCGCTACAATCGACTCGATCGCCGATACTCCTCTCATAAACTCGTTTTCCTCAAAGAAATTGACAGATTAACTACGGTTTTAGTCTACAGGAGACGGTTCACTCTGTTGTAGGCATAACTGCAATTTATGTGGTGTATTTGGATGAATGCCGATGAAGCTGAAACAGGATTTCTGGGTTGGGCGATCGGGGCGATCGTCCTGAGCTCTTGTTGGGGCCAAACTACCTGACAAAGACAACAATCTGATATAGCTGCGATCGTCATTACCTCCTGTTGAACCCAAACTGCCTTAGAAAAGCAACAATCTGATACTGAGCGTAAAACTTCACACGGGAGCATCTCATATTGGTAAAAATACTTCTTCTGGCTCCTTCCTTCTGATTCTTTCCTCCTGGCTCCTGGCTCCAATTTCTAGCTTAGCTGCTTTCATTGAGATGCTCCCTCGTCCTTTCTTACCTTGAATTTATGTAGCATCACATACACGCCACGTCAGAATCTCCCAACGTTTAAGGACAGGTTCAGCAATCACGATCTCATTTTCTCTTGCCTCCATGACGATCAAATAATCTCCCTGGTTAAATCTGTTATTGTAAATTCTTGCTTGTTCTTCTGGCACCAACCATCCTTGAAGTGCGCCATATAGACCGCCAGCAGTTGCAGCAATCCCACTTCCAAAGAAAGTTGCTAAAATGCTTTCCACCGCTACTGCCTGACCAATACCGGGAATTAGCAGGCTGCTGAGCCCAACAATTAAGGCTAGTGAACCTAGTCGAATGCTGCCTAATATCGCGCCTGCTTGTGCGCCTGCTGCTCTTGTGATTAAAATTTTCTGCACGCCCAGAGAGTCCAAATCATCATTGTCAGAAGGTTGAGCAATCACTGAAATCTTGTGCATGGGGAAGCCCCTGCTTTTTAGCTCAACTAGCGCCTGCTTTACGTTTCGATGATTAGTAAATAGGCCGCTAGCACGTTTGAGATTTTGGTAAGTCATGAGAAATATTTAATATTCAACGCTACAAAATTGGTAAATAGTGTGTAAAGCCGCTGTGAATGACCGCATCACAAAAACCGCTTGTACCGAATCCGGGTTTGGAGCTCCTGTTATTCTTTAGTCGGCGCAGGCAGACTTTGTTTGACAAGAAGCGGTTTCAACCGCCGATCGACTGACAGGATGACAAACCAGGATTTAGTATTAATTCAGAGGTGCAAAACGCTTTAGCAAAGCTGACAAAGCAATCATTGGCAATCCGAATCCGATACAGATTAAGCCTTGGATTGTGTTCAAAGCTGCAGTGTCAAATAACTGATTCATCATGCCCCATTGGCTAAACAGGAATTGGAGAATGAAAATAGCCGCAATGCCGATCGCTACTGCATAGCTAACTGATTCATCTTTACCGCGCAGTTTGGCGACGATCGCCGGAACGAAGCGACTGATACTTAACAGGTAAAAAGCTTCGGCAGCAACCAATGCTTGAATTGCCATCGTCCGGGCTAGAGCTTCATTGCCTGTGGTTTGGACGATCCATTCAAACATCCCAAAGATCACAATCCAGTTAAATACCGAAACTGTCAGAATCCGAGCCGTCAGCCTGCGAGACAGAAGCGGTTCATTGGCAGGTCGAGGCGGCTGTTGCATGACATCGGGAGAGGGCGGCTCAAATGCCAACGGTAAGCTCAACGCAACTGAACTGACCATATTCAGCCAGAGAATTTGTACTGGCAAAATGGGTAGTGGGGTTCCCAGAAGTACGGCAATCAAGATGGTCATGGACTCTCCACCATTCACGGGCAGGATGAAGGCGATCGCCCGCAGCAGATTCTTATAAACAGTGCGTCCTTCCTCAACTGCTTTCTCGATCGAAGCAAAGTTGTCATCCGTCAGAATCATATCTGCGGCTTCTTTTGTCACTTCAGTGCCCGTGATGCCCATCGCTACCCCAATGTCAGCTTGCTTCAGGGCGGGGGCATCGTTAACTCCATCTCCAGTCATCGCCACAATCTCGCCCTTAGACTGAAGTGCTTCGACAATGCGGAGCTTTTGTTCTGGTGCAACACGAGCAAATACGCAGCATTGTTCGACAGTATTAGCTAATTGCTGCTGATTCATTTGAGCGAGTTCTTGACCGGTAAAAACGGGAGCGTCTTGGGTTTGATTTAGTCCCATTTGGTGCGCGATCGCTGCTGCTGTTTTGGCATGGTCGCCCGTAATCATCTTGACCTGAATTCCAGCAGACTGACAGGCTTGAATCGCTTGAATCGCTTCGGGGCGAGGCGGGTCGATCATGCCTTGCAGCCCCAGAAAAGTTAACCCTTGCTCAATATCAGAATGCTCAATAGAAGATTGAGAAGCGGGTACAACTTTCTTGGCAAGTGCCAGAACTCGTAACCCTTTTTTCGCCATCCTCTCCACGGTTTGCTCGATCGGCGCGGGGTTGAGGGCGATCGCCTCTCCCTCTTCATCGAGCATTTGGCGGCACCGCTTCAGAATTGCCTCAATTGAACCCTTGACAAAAATCAACCGTTGTGGGCGATCGTCATGTAAGGTTGCCATGTATTGAAACTGAGATTCAAACGGCAGTGTATCGAGCCGGCAAAGCGCTTCCTCCAGTTTCTCAGTGATTAACCCCGCTTTTTGGGCTACGGCAACCAGCGCCCCTTCCGTCGGACTGCCGATCGCAGTCCAGTTCCCGTCTTGCACGTCTAGATAAGAATCGTTGCACAACAATCCTGCTTGCAGGCATTCATATAAAGCAGGTGCGTTCGCCAGGTCAACCGAGTGTCCGTTTACAGAAATTTTCCCGTCTGGTGCATATCCTCCACCGCTAACCCGATAACGCTTTCCTCCTGCATCGATCTCTTGAACAGTCATTTGATTCTCTGTCAAGGTTCCGGTTTTGTCGGAACAAATCACCGTGGTGCTGCCCAGCGTCTCAATTGCCGGAAGTTTGCGAATAATGGCGTGCTGCTTTGCCATCCGGGAAACCCCGATCGCCAGTGTCACCGTTAAAATCGCGGGTAAGCCTTCAGGAATTGCGCTGACGGCAAGGGCCACAGATGCCTTGAACACCTCAACCCAAGAAAATCTCTGGGCAATGCCTGCAGCAAAGGTGAAGGCAGCCAAACCTAAAATGACATAGAGCAAGGTTTTGCTAAATTTGTCAATTTTGCGGCTCAGCGGGGTTTCCAACGTGGTGCTTTGCTGCATCAGTTGGGAAATGTGTCCGGTTTCGGTCATCTCGCCAATGCTGACGACCAGTCCGCGCCCCTGTCCAAACGTTACCAGGCTTCCGGTATACGCCATGTTCGTGCGATCGGCCAGTGCAGCGTCTGTCTCTAGCGCCTGGGATTGCTTCTGAACCGGGACAGATTCTCCCGTTAAGGCTGACTCATCGACTTGTAAGTCACGGACTTCGATCAGCCGCAGATCCGCAGACACTTTATCCCCAGAAGACAGCAAGACGAGATCGCCAGGAACCAGTTCACTGGATGAAACCACTTGCTTTTGACCATTGCGGAGAATGGTTGCCTCAGTTGCAACAGATTTTGCTAAAGCGGCGATCGAATTCTCTGCCTTTGACTCTTGAACGAAACCAATGGTGGCATTCGTCTAAGCAACCCCAAAAATTACCCCTGAATCAATCCACTCTTTAAGAAATGCTGTTAC
>JAICRN010000106.1 GCA_025937335.1 Microcoleus sp. TY_ISSM_2_bin.22 | reverse complement strand
TACCGAAGTTATGAACGAATTAATTGTACAAATTCCCGAATCTAAAGCAGGTTTGTCTAAGGCACTAACTGATTGTATCAATAATTTTAATTCTGACCGGATTATGGAGTTAATTCGACCTCTCCTGCCGAATCCACTGTAGTTATTGAGTTTAAGGATCGAGAAGCTATAGTGCTGTCAGCAGTGGCTATATTTTCAATATAAACAAACATGGGAAAAGATTTGGAAGTTTTTGGAGAAGTTTGTTGCAGATATTCATCAGCCTGAGGTAAAGTCATATACATTAGATGGAATTTCATGTATCATATAGCAATTATATTTTGTGTGTGAACGGGATTTATTTTTTTGTGAACCGCAGAGGTCGCAGAGGGCGCAGAGAAAGAGATAGTCCTGGAAGCACGATTGTTTAGAAACCGGGTTTTTTTACGAAAAGACGTGTTGTAGACCGCACCCAAGGTAAAAAACCCGGTTTCGCATGGGCCCCGATGCGTAAGTCCCCAGAGAAAAGAGAGACAGAAATGATTGATTTAACCGGAAAGGTAATTTTAGTAACTGGCGGGTCGAAAGGGATTGGTGCAGTGACGGTGCGGACTCTGGTTAATGCTGGGGCTGAGGTGATTTTGCATTACTGTCGCAGTCAGAAAGAAGCTGAAGCTGTAGCAGCAAGTGTTGCGCGCGATCGCTGTTATTTATTGGCAGCCGATTTGATGGTGGAAAATGCTGCCTCGATGTTGTGGCGAGATGCTTTAAAATGGCGGGGTCGTATTGATATTTTAGTTAATAATGCAGGGATTATGCAGTCAGCGGGTATCGATGACAAATTCGATATTTGGTCGTCAGTTTGGCAGCAAACTCTACAAGTTAATTTAGTTGCCGTTGCCGACTTGTGCCGGGAAGCAATTATTTATTTTAAAACTCGCAGGGTCGGTACAATTATTAATATAGCAAGTCGCGCTGCTTTTCGCGGTGATGACCCGAATTATTTGCACTACGCCGCCTCAAAAGGTGCTATTGTTGCTTTAACTCGCAGCATTGCTAGAGGGTTTGCGGCTGATAATATTTTGGCATTTACAGTTGCACCGGGATTTGTCAGTACAGAAATGTCTAATCAGTTTATTCAAGAGTTAGGCGAAGCTGATATTATTCGCGATATCCCGATCGGCAAAATCGCTCCTCCTCAAGATGTTGCCAATGTTATCGCGTTTTTAGCGTCGGGTTTGGCTGCACACGCTACCGGGACTACGATCGATATTAACGGAGCCTCTTACGTGCATTGAGACAATTACTTTAAAATACCTCTCAAGGCTCACGCTGACATCTTTTAAAACCAACTAATTTATCACTTTAGCAAGACGCTAAAAACAGCATAAATCATTTATGGTTAGATAAAAAGATAGTCTGAGGAAATTTGATTATGACAACCGATAATGGTAGCAACACAAAACGAGTTGCCATACTCATCGAAAATGGAGTTGAAGATTCGGAATTTTTAGTTCCTTACAACGCCTTAAAACAAGCAAATTTTGATGTAGTTGTCCTCGGTTCGCGGACAAACGAAAAATATGCAGGAAAACAAGGAAAAGTTGCTCAGCAAGCTGACGGAACTACCACTGAAGCAGTACCCGCAGAATTCGATGCAGTAGTCATTCCCGGCGGTATGGCTCCCGATACAATGCGGACTAATCCCAATACAGTAAAGTTTGTACGAGAAGCATTTGAACAAGGAAAAATTGTCGCGGCTGTTTGCCACGGCCCGCAAGTTTTGATTGAAGCCGACTTGCTGAAAGGCAAAAATGCGACTGGTTTTTTGGCAATTAAAACAGACATGATTAATGCCGGAGCTAACTACATCAACGAAGCTTTAGTAGTTGACGGCAACTTGATCACTTCCCGCCAACCTGGAGATTTAGCAATATTTACCACCGCACTTCTGGCTCGCCTCGGTTACGGCGGAAAAGAAGTCGGTTTGCCAGTAGAAACTGACACAAATGCAGAATGGTGGAAATTAGCGAATGCTTGGGGCGGCTCGACACAAGGCGATATAGTGAAAGGTTTGAATACCGCCCTCGCAGGGGAACGCTATGCTTGCGAAGCCTTTGAACATTATGCGGAAAAAACCCAAGATAGCGATTTGCGATCGTTCTTGAGAGAAATGATTCAAAACAAACAGCACCACATCATCGCTCTCGAAAGTCGCCTCAACGATTTCGGTGAAAAACCCTCTATTCCTGCCCAAATTGCTGACAAGTACGCTAAGTTAAAAGCTTCTATGCAAGGAACCGATGAAACGTTCTTGCTGCGGAGCACTCTCGGTGACTTGCAAACTGGTGTTGTCGATATCAACAACCTGCGCGTGAAGTTCACAGATCCGGTATCAACTGCCATTTTTACAGAGATAGAATCTGATTTGGCCAAGTGCGAGCAAGTCGTTGCTAAACTCTACCGCGCCCGTGCAGTTTCCCAGGAAATTAAGTCGCCTAAACCTTCGACTAGCCCCGCTGTAAAAATGTAATCAGCAAGGGGATAAATAAGTTTGTAGTTGTGTTGACTTGTTAAAACTCCACCAATATTGCAACTACAAACTTTCTCTGCAATCCTACAATATAGGCCTTTGCGGTAAAATAAAACCCAACACTAAAAAGCAGATATTCAACTAACTGCAAGGTGGAGGGTTTTATGCAATGGATTTTATTTTTGTTTTAGCGGGAAACGGCGGGTTTGAAGGAAGCTGGTGGCAACCGGGGGCGGTACAAGCCCCTGGATTCATCGGTGCAGAAATAAAAAATATGGTATCCGATAACCAGCCCCCGGATATATCCGTCAAGTCGCTTTCTTCAATGCTTCAAATCTCAAATCTCAAATCTCAAATCGATTAACCAGCTCTCGGATATATCCGTAATATCATGTCCGATGGATTAACCATAATATCCCGGTCGGGGCGGGTTTTTGAGATGGTGAATTATTGGCAGGTATTCTTGGTGAGGGGAGCCCCTACAAAAATCGCGATCCCTCGACCGGAAATGATATGAGGTCGCTTTCTTCAATCCTAAAATCTAAAATCTAAAATCTAAAATCTAAAATCGATTGACTTGTTCCCTCTTCCTTTAGACAGGAGACACCTGGGCTATAAATGCGCTACTGTGTTGCCAATATTTTGATGAGGAAAAAAAGGCTGTGGTTCCCTTACGCGATGACAATCCCACCAGTATCACTCCCTACGTCACCTACGGGCTGATTGCCGCCAACATATTAGTATTTTTGTACGAACTCAGTTTGCCCGATCGACAATTAACCCAATTCTTCTACTCTTGGGCAGTAGTTCCTTGCCAGTTAAGCAATATGTGTCGGGTTGCGCTGCCAGTTTCGCCATTTCCCGAATGGACGACACTAATTAGCTCCCAATTCCTGCACGCAGGCTTTCTCCACATTGCCGGAAATATGTTATTTCTGTGGATTTTTGGCAACAACGTAGAAGACCGTTTAGGACACGTCAAATATATAATATTTTACCTTACTTGCGGGGTTTTAGCATCACTAACTCAGTGGTTTTTTTCCTCAGGATCGGCGATTCCGTCCCTGGGTGCTAGCGGCGCGATCGCAGGGGTGATGGGAGCTTACATTCTGAGATATCCCCAAGCCAAAGTTCTGACACTGCTTCCCTTGGGTATCTTTATTACCACCGTCAGAGTCCCCGCTTTCTTCTTTCTAGGATTTTGGTTTGCACAGCAAGCATTGAGCGGCCTGGCTTCCTTGAATGCCCCGGCAAGTGTCGGCATGGAATCCGGGGGAGTGGCCTACTGGGCTCACGCCGGCGGCTTTGTTTTTGGCGCTATTCTCGGCCCTTTATTGGGACTTTTTTCTGAGGAAAATCAGATCTAATTTTTTACCGCAGATGAACGCCAGTAAACGGAGATAAACTACCAACACAATCTGCGTTTATCTGCGGTTTTAAAACTCTAATTATTTTCAAATTTGGGTGCTATGCTTGGCTCTTTGTTGGAATTGTTTTCTGAAGATAACGAGATTTAATTTTTCACCGCAGATGAACGCAAATTTACGCAGATAAAGTGCCAACTCTTACATCTCACATTCCGCACCCTCTACTGTCACAATCGGTTTTTTAGGAATTTTTAGAACCAACCAAGTTACCTTTTAGACAACGTACAAGAAAATCATTTTGGCGATCGCCAGTCCAAAATGCTCAAAGACCCGCTATACAGGCGGAAGAAATCCTGCGAGGAGCTTGAGTTAAGGGAAGAAAAAATTATAGAAGCCTATATTTTGGAGGTTTATTCACAGGTTCCATGCAGCATATTAAAATAACTTATAGCGTTTCCTATAGTCATGAGGTACAGTAGCAACAATGAGCAAACCAGTTATGAATATCTTTTTTAGTAACTTGTAGCATAGCATCTGCAATGGCATCAATTAAGTCTAAATAATTTCTGGTTTTAACTTCTCTTAAGATAGATTTCAATTTTGACCACAAGTTTTCTCTGGGGGAAAAGTCTGGAGAGTAAGGAGATAAATAAATTAACTTTGCTCCTGCCTCTTCGATAAATTTTTTTACCATTTCTCCGCAATAAATTTTAGCATTATCCATAACTACACAAGCACCTTTCCAAAGCTTAGGGACTAATTCTCTCAGGATAAATGCAACAAAAATGTTATTCCATTTACTGCACCATAAATATTTCTTGAAGTCACTACTTCTGCGCTCGACAAAGCAGATATCAAAGAAATATTTGTGACCCTTTTTAGTGGTTTTTCTCCGCTCGCTCTTTGACCTTTTAATGCTCTGACCTATAGTCGTACCATTGCTAGATTAACCCCTGATTCATCTATAAAAATCAGGTCTTGCGCCCTGATATCCCTGATTTTATCCCACAATTCCACTCGGGCTTTTTGAACTCGTTCGCTTCTTTTCTCTGCCGCTCGCGAGTCTGTGTTTTTTTTAGTGTAATTCAGTTGATTGCTAATTCTTCCCCTAGTCGATATACTTACTTTTATTCCGGTTTTTTACTCAAGCAATTCAGTTAACTCTTTTAAAGTTGCATCATTATTCTCTTCTATTATTTCCACTAAAGTCACTAAGTGTTCGCCCTGTTAATTTTGTGGGTGGACTTCCGACTTGAGCATTCTTGACTGATATCTCCTGTCTCTTCATATCTTTTTAGTAATTTGTGAATAAAGCTCTTGGCTACTTTAAAACGTTCTGCTAGTTTTCTTATTGAAATATTTTCTGGTTCTTTCACTTCTATGATTTTTTTCTCAAGTCTATTGAATAGGGTTGCATTGATAATTTTCCTCTAAATAGTTTTACTTGACTAAATGTACCTCATAGCTATGAAAAACGCTATATACTCAATTTTGAAAGCCTAGCTAATCTGTAAACGTTAGAATTTAGTTTTTGCCCAAAGCTTTTTCTCTTCTATCTAAGGCTTGTTTGGCTTTCAACATGGCTTTTAAAAAGGCTAACTCGCTGCTCCATGCGCTGCGAGGAAGGAGAGAAATTTGAGAATTATCATTGAAGGGATTGAGATTTTCTGTCATAACTTATACCTCCTTACAACTACAACTCATTAAACTTCAACTAATGGGGATTCGGAAGGTTCCAGTTCATCCGCCCAAGTTGCCGGCCATTGGATGCGATCGCTTGTAAAATGAAGCGGGTCATTTTCCAACCACGGAGCATTAATAGCCTCTTCAATTAGTTCAAATTCACCATTATCAAACGGCAGCCCTGGCGCGGAAACTTTAGGAGAAACGCGCTCCCGGATTCCCTCTGCTGCCTGTACGATCGCCCGATGGTGGCAGTAAGGATTATTTCCGCGACGGTTAAAGAAAACATGGGCAGTCCAAGTACAGCCTCCCCGGCAAAGTTCGGCAAACTCACAGGTTTTACAAAAGCCCCATAAGTGCGCTATTCCTTGAGGCGTTCCCGCTCCTATATTGAAACGCAACTCGTCAGTTTCTTCAACAATTTTACGCAGTGAATGGTCTCGGATATTGCCCCCAGTATAAGCTGATGTGGGTAAAGAGGGACAGCCTTTAATGGCACCATCTGCCTCAATTCCTAAAGTAGAAAGTCCCGCAGAACAGCCTTGCCAAAATGCCCACTCGTTTTCGCCACCGCGTCCCCGCAACAACCGTTCGTCAGGGCCATAATAACCGATGTTATTACCTGGTTGGAGTTGAACACCCTCGCGCTTTGCCCGACGAGCTACGCGGGCTAGCATCGGATAAATATCCAGTAGTTCGCAGGGTTGCAGGAGAATATGGGCGTTGTCTGCCGCATTACCCATCGGCACGGTTAGTTGAATTTGCCAAGCCATCGCCCCGGCGTCGCGAATATGTTCGTAGATGCAAGGAAATTCTGGTGCTGACAGGCGGTTAATTTGGGTGTTACAACCGAATTTTATGCCGGCTTCTTTGAGATGGCTCATGGTTTTAAACGCATATTTCCAAGAGCCTTGCCGTCCGCGCAAGCGATCGTGCGTTTGTTCTAAGCCATCAATGGAAACCGATACGGTTGCAATGCCTGCTTCTTTCATTCGACGTGCTGTTTCTAGCGAGATGCCATAACCTCCAGTCGTCATACTGCAAAGCATCCCAGCTTGGTTAATCGCTTCAGCAATTTGCAGCCAATCTGGACGCATAAATGCTTCGCCACCAATCAATGTAACTTCTTTAATGCCGACTTCTGCCATCTGCCGAACGAGGTCAAACGCCTCTTCTGTAGTAAGCTCTGTGGTGCGTGCGTGTCCGGCTCGCGAACCGCAGTGATTGCAAGCCAAATTGCACTTTAGAGTAATTTCCCAAACAGCATAACTGGTGCGACGGTATGTCATAAAAACCTTTAGTTTTTTTGGGAGATAAACGGGTCAGTTAATTTCTTAAAAACCCTTTAGAAGACAGACTCAAAACGTTAAGCCTCTATTTTATTTAGCATCAGAACACAAAAAAATAGAGACGGAGTAAATATTGTCAAATCTGGGAACTCTGACGACGCTAATGCCACTAATGCTAATAAAACCACCGGCCATATACAATTGCTTGTACTCCCTTAGGTTAGTTAGGAAGCTCTCACTCCTTGAAACAATTTAGAACTCGCAGGCTTCACGTCAGATATAGTGATTCTCGCCCTGCGTAATTTACTCTTAATTTAAATGATTGAATCTGTTAGAGTGAAAGAAAGTAAATTTATCATTAGTAAGCTCCTAGTTTAAATCGTTGCCGCTTGAGGAATAAATTTCGGTGTGGCAACAAATAGTTGCTTAAAATATAGCGATCGCCCTTGCCATCCTCAAAGCGGCAGATGAAAAATGTAATTATTAGACGGGGTCGGTAATTACTCCGTACAGCGGTTGGGGAAGCGGAGGTTTTGGTGGCCACGCCATATCTATTGGTTGCCCAATGACCACGCCGTACAGGGGTTGAATAATTGGGTATTTTCCGCCAACAAATCCCCCGAGAACTCCAGCTAATTCCTCTTCATTGAGTTCAGTGAATTCGCCCCGCTCTTTTGACTCTAATACATGGATAGCAGCAGTTTCAAATTCTTCTTTTGAAAAAATATAGCCAGCCGATTTCAATATTTGCTGACGTTCCTCAACTGTGCCGTTATCAAGTTCAGTGCGGAAGGATTGGTCTTTAACCAATCTTACCAAAAATTCTTTCAGCCTTTCAAACAAACTTACGGACATATATACCTCGTTTGAATCAAACTAAAAAGCAGGAGAAAACCGAAAACACAACATTCAGCACTTCTGACTGACTATAGTTTGCCAAAAATTGCAAAAATAAGTCAATGTTCTGAAACAAAACTTCACACTTAAATACTTTAATTATGTCTTTTTTAAGAGTTACAAACTATAGACTTTTAAAAAATTTTGTATAAATTAATCAGTCTATCGGAGAATATCCGCAATTTGCAAAAGTATAACTACTTTATTTAACAACTCTTTCTGATTGAGACATAATTAGCTTATTTTTGTTTTTAAAAAAAATACTTGCAATTATAGCAACCGCCGCCGGACATAGAATGTGGGTTGAGGCTCACGTTCGCTCTCCTTGAAACAGAGACGGACTTGCTTGAGTGTGAGGGTGGTTACCCAGAGTCCACAATCCCGCGGTCGCAGACAGGCGATCGAGTTGGCTGCATTAACGTCGCGAGGGTTAGGGGCTCACGAGAACAAGAGTCCGCGAGGTTTGCACTAGCATCACTTGTCGCCACCAGTTCCGCAAGATCATCCTCAATTAAACAGACAAGACATCAAAAAGTTGCTAATTTTGTAGTCGAGATTTCTGTGTTGCTCACGCCCCCCATGCCCAAACCCTATAGTTACGACCTGCGAAAAAAAGTGATCGAAGCCCCACACGCAAGATGGTATGAAGAAAAGTGAAGTCAGCCAACTGTTCAATATCAGTCGGAACACCATTGACTTATGGTTGAAGCGATATAAATTACTTTGTTCACCTAAACCAGAAGAACAGGTGGATTTTGATAATCGTCTCTCACAACTAATTAATCAAGCTAAATCTCGTGGATCAAAAGCTAAAGAGAAACTACTTCAATTACAGAATCTGAATAACTTCTCTGCTCGAACAGAAGAACGATTTAAGCCATTGTTAACTTGTCCAACCTGTTACAAGAAAAGCGCTCGCTTTGAGCCTCTAGCTAGCCAGTGCTTCCGTTGTGATTGTAAGAGTGGCAAGGATTGCGGAACGGGGTGGGGAATGCGAATTTGTGGCAAGTGTAGCGAGCGTTACCCATACATCAAACTATCTGATTCAGGTATTCTTAACTCATGGTACGATCGACAAGTAGGATCGGTCGATCGCATTTTCGGTAGAAACGTATTACCAATCCCTTGTCGGAGCGATAAAGATACTAGAAGCTTTATCTGCCCAGCCTGTGGGGCTTGTAGTTAAAACCCACCTTCGGCACTCGCGAGCGTGTCACACCACGAATTTTGGAATAAGTGAGTATTTTGGACTGGCGATGGCCACAATGATTTCCTTGTACGTTGTTTAAAACGTAACTTAATTTGTTCTCAAAATTCCGAAAAAACCGATTGTGAAAGTAGAGGATGCCGAAGGTGGGTTACATCTGCGTTTATTTGCGTTCATCTGCGGTTTCAAACCTCTGATATTTCTCAAAGTTCGGTGCTATGCTTTGCCCTTTATTGGGATTGTTTTCTGAAAATAATCAGATTTAATTTTTTACAGCAGATGAACGCAAATAAACGCAGATAAATTGCCAAAGGAATCGGCGTTTATCTGCGTTTATCTGCGGTTTAAAACCTCTTATCTTTTTAGATAAAAGTAAAGTCAAATCCAGACAGAGAAGAAACCCCAGTTACACCATTTAACTTCGCAAAAATGCGAGAATCGCCGCCGGTGACATTATTACCATTGCCGTCATAAATGATGTAAGTATTGCCGCCGGAATCGTAAGCAAACAAGAAAGCAGTTCCTCCGAGAATATTTGCAGAAACAGTTGTCTGCACATTCAGCAGAACTTGACTGCCATTGCTGAGATTGGGGAATCCGGGGGCAAAATTAAACTGATCGGCGATCGGCACACCGAGGCCGTTAAAATCAGTAATCACATCGTATCCGCCCGCCGCGATCGCAGCATCGATCGCCGCCGAAGAAGCCGCATCAAACGCCGGCCCAGCTTCGGCAGGACTGGTATAGCGGAATTGATTGCTGCCGCCGCCCCCCGTCATGGTATCTGCGCCGGGGCCGCCTACGAGCACGTCGTTATCCAAACCGCCGTTAATCGTATCGTTACCGCCTTGACCGTCAACAGTATCGCTGCCCAGCAAACCGTTGAAATTGTCCGCCAAAGAACCCCCAATCAACTTGTTAGGCCCGCTATCTGCCGGCAAGATTTGAACGGTCACAGTACCTACGCCCGGAATTGTCCCGAATCCGTCGCTGACGCTGTAGGTGAAAGCAGTTGTACCCGCTACGTTGCCGGGGATGAACTGCACCTGAGAGACAAGATTTACAGCTATCCCCAGTTGCGGTGTGCTGACATTGATAATGTTGAGAGGCCCTTTTTGCGGGCTGGAATCGTTCGCCAGTACGTCGATGAAAGTGGGCAGCAAATTATTCGTATTTGTAAATACGATGCCGTCATCGACAACAATCGGCGACAGGATAGTTGGAACAGTTACGGAGGTATCGAAAGAGTTGATGTTAATCGCCACTGACGCTGCTGCCGTCCCGCCTTGGTCGTCAGCTACGCTGTAGCTGAAAGAGCCCGCTTGCCCGATCGCGTTAGTTGCAGGTTTAAATGTCAGCCCGAGCAATTCCTGAACGGTCAATTTTTGGTTCAGGGCGATCGGGTTCGTACCCGTAATTACCTGACCGAAAGTAGGATTGGGCAGTCCTACTACCCCGATCGACAGTTGCTGGCCCTCCGGGTCGCTGGGGGCCGAAATGCTCAGAGACAGAGGCAAATTTTGCAAACCAGTCAGCGTTTTGCCAGTTTCCACGATCGGCGGCTGGTTAGGAGTCGGAGATGTAAAACCGGGGGGAGTCGGCCCCCCGCCGAAAGGCGGAGGAGTTGGAGTTGTCGCAGTTGGAGTCGGAACTATGGAAGGACTCGGACTCGGAGTTGTCCCGCCCGCAGTCGGAGTCGGAGTCGGACTCGGAACCTGTGTCGGCAATGTCCCCGGCGACGGAGTTGGACTCGGAGTTGTCCCCGGTGACGGTGATGGAGTTGGACTCGGAGTTGTCCCCGGTGACGGTGATGGAGTTGGACTCGGAGTTGTCCCCGGTGACGGTGATGGAGTCGGACTCGGTGCCGGAGTTGGAGTCGGTGCCGGAGTTGGAGTCGGTGCCGGAGTTGGACTCGGAGTTGTCCCCGTTGTCGGAGTTGGAGTCGGTGCCGGAGTTGGACTCGGAGTTGTCCCCGTTGTCGGAGTTGGAGTCGGTGCCGGTGTCGTAGAAGGTTTTGTCCCGGTTGTCGGTGTCGGAGAAGGACTTGTCCCGGTTGTCGGTGTCGGAGAAGGACTTGTC